>DATMSL010000246.1:0-24869 GCA_035565435.1 Dyadobacter sp.
CCGGGTACACAACCGCGTGTCGCAATGCTTTAAAGATATTGAGAGACATTCTATTTTCCGGGGAAGTAAACCCGTACATCCGGGTGCATGGTATAAAACCGCCATTGCTTGCCGTCGAAAACCGGGAAACCGCTAGAAGAATTGTTACCGGCAATGGGGTTCCCTTTGTATTTGTTCCAATGGACGAGGTCTTTCGAAACGGCCACATTCATCGTCCACTCTCTCCAGTCTTTGAACGCCGACGCGTGGTAATAGGCATAGTACAAGCCTTTGTATTGAATGACTTTGTTGAATGCGACCGCAAATGCATCATACTTTTCAGGGCCCGCATCCAGTACCGGTTCGTCCTGTACGTTCGTCCAGGTTTTAAGGTCTTTGCTTGTGGCAAGCCACACAGCAGCGTCGTTGCGTTCGTAAAAGAGATACCAGGTGCCTTTTTCTTTCCAAACAGTCGGTGTACCGTAAGGTCCTTTGCTGATAGGTGAACCGTTTCTGAGACGTATGTCGATAGCTCCCTGATCTTTCCAATGAATGCGGTCGGTGGAAGTGAGCAAATGGGCGATGTCATCCTTGCTTTCGGCGAACATATAATAGGTGCTACCTTCCTTTACCACGCACATATCCTCCACCCACAGCGAGGTATGAATCGGGTTTTTCGCGTAACGGGTCCATTTCAAACCGTCGTTGGAAGTCGCCAGACCGAGGTATTTCATATCGTTGCCAGTCGCTTTGGTGTAGCCGGTGTACCACATGTAGTATTTGTTACCCTCGCGCAGAATGTAGCCCCGCTCGCGAATGTTCTCGTCCCAGGTTTGCGGGTCACCGGTCCCTTTGAACAGCGGATTACCCGCGTACGCCTTGAATTTGACGATTTCGGCAGGGAATTCGTCGGAAACCGGCAGGCGTAGCGCCATTAGTACCGATGTAGCCAGTAAAGCGGAGGAAAGAAAAAGGGGGATGCGTTTCATGGGGGTGGTCAGGAAATGGTCAGGAGTGGTCAGGTTTTGTCAAGGGTAGTCAAAAGATTGTCAGGTGTGGTCAGGTTTTGTCAGCGTCGTTCGGATACTTTCGCCGGAACGCGTTCTACAATGCGGTTGATCTTTCCGTTTTGTTTAAATAAATCAAATGCGTCGTACAAATCCCCTGTGGCCGTGTAGGTATCGAATGATAGCTTGCCGCCTTCGACATTCACTACGTGGAAAAGCTGGGTATAAATGGCCGAGCGGTCCATCCAGGCAGCGCGGTCGACATTCGAATCCGTCATTTTCGGGCCGCTGACGGATACCACGTACATCGTTCCCGACTGTGCCCCTTTTTCCGCCATCGGAATATTGGCCATGCCGCGTGCATAGGTGTGATCGTGGCCTTGCAGCACGAGATCGACTCTATATTTATCGAACAACGGTTTGAAAGTCTCACGCATGCGCTTGTTATCGCGAGTGGTTTTAGGTGAAAAAATCGGGTGGTGAAAGGTGATCACCGTCCATTTGTTCGGATTGTTTTGGAGAATGCCTTCCAGCCACTCTTTCTGCACCTCTGCCCATTTCTCCGAAACATCCACCTGGTCCGAGTTTAATGAGATGAACCTTACCCCCTGGACATCTGCATAATAGCAGGTTTCTTCCAATCCTTTCGGGCCGTTTTCGGGCAAGGTAAACTGCGGCCGCCAGAAAACGGAAGTGGTATTAATGCCTTCCGGCGTATCGAAATGGTCGTGGTTGCCCGGCGTGGGGAATGCCGGGATCATAGAGTGGATGAACCCGCCGCCGCGGAACCAGTCGCCCCATTCCACATCGCGGTTGGCTTTGTTGATCAGGTCGCCCGCGTAGATGGCCAGGCGCGCGTCGGGCGCTTTCGCGTACGCCTCACGCGCCACGCGCGACCATAGCGAAGAGATATTCACCTGAACATCGCCATAATAGATAAAAGACAGCTTCTGCTCACGTGTGCCTGCGGTTGTGAAATGGATCCACTCACTCCATCCCTGCTCCCCGCCGACCCGGTACGCATATTTGGTACCGGGTTGCAGGTTTTCGAAAATAATGGAATGATAATGGGCCTTAGGCGTATCCTCCCAGACCAGCGTTTGGGTATTTGCCTTGTTCTTTTTGGCCTTCGACACAAAACGTGGATCGGCCTCCGCCACAGCAATCTCGGCGAAACTTTCCGTAACGGCCTCGGAAGTCCGCCAGTTGACCGCCATCGAAGTCGACGGGTCGGCCGTCACATTGAGCACAATGCGGTCGGGTGCCGCCGTGGGCAGATAGGTTTCACCATTTTGCGCGGACACTGCCAGCGCCCACAGGGCCAAAGTGCCCGTTGCAACGATTTTTGAAATACTGTTTTTTAAATGCATGCTAAAACCGGCCGGAGCCGAACGATTACCAGGGCGCCGATGTACCTTTCAGCAGCCACATTTTTGAATATTGATGGTCTTTGCTCTGACCCGTCGGCACGAAGCTGCTCGGTTCCAGCTTGTCCACCGCCGCATTGTAATTCACCAGGTATTTGACATCCGCATTGGCGATCGGGTACACGAAACGCACCGGAATAGCCGCACCAAACTGTGCCGCCGGACCGGTTTTAAGCGCCGGAAAGCCCGTTCTCCGCCAATTGAACCACGGCTCGACGCTCAGCCAGCCGGCAATCCATTTCTGTTCTGAAATCCTTTCCAGCTTATTGGAAGCCGACGCCAGGCTTACCGCATGCTGCGTATAGTACCGATCGAAACTGAAACCGCCCGCTACCTGTGCGTTGTATTTGTCGAGCGATGCCTTGATCGCACTTTTGTAATGATCCTCCGCCGTGCCCGAAACGCCCCAGCTGCCATCCAGCGCAGCCTCTGCCAGCATAAATTCGACCTCTGCGTAGGTAATGAGGTTCATTTTCACGTAAGCTTCGGTGTTGGAGCGGTAGCGGCTGTGCAGGAACGAAATGTACGGGCTGCGCTCTGGATTGTAGGCCGCACCGTCGTCGCCCTTGTTGTAGCCGGTCGCGTCCACGATCGCCAGGCCTACGGGCAACCCCACGTAAAGCGAGGTATCCACATTAGCACCCGCTTTGGCCGGCATGTACTTCACCGTGAATGTTTCGCCAAATGCATTGGTCACGGTTTTATCGGTCGCGGTGCTGGTTTTGGCATCCCATTTGTTCAGCACGGGCTGGAACCAGCGGTCGCGGCGGGGATCGCCGAGGGCTGTGAGCTTGTCGACAAATGGTTTGGATGGTTTGATATAATACAAAGGATTGCTCGCATTGAGCAGACCGCCCACAGCTGAATTGTCTTTGGTAGTGCCAATGAAAGCCATGGATGCATCGTCGGCATTGGCGGTAAATGCGGCGCTTGCGGCATCTTTAAATTCCGCTGTAATGTCGATGCCAGCGGCGGCGGCTTCCGCTTTTTTGGCCGAAAGCCGTAATGCGTAACGCATCCGCAATGCATTGGCAAACTTTTTCCAGTTGGCCGCCTTTCCGCCATACAGCACGTCCGATCCGGCATTCACCACATCGGCAGCACCCAGGCTTCCCAGCAAGGTAGAAGCGGTTTTGAGATCGGTGAGAATGCCTTTGTACACGTCGAGCTGGTTGTCGTATTTAGGATAATATTGCTCACTGGCGGCTTGCAGCGCTTCCGAATACGGAATGTCGCCGAAAAGGTCCGTCATTAAACCAAATACGAACGATTTCATGGTTAGGGCTATCGCCTGGAAGAAACGATTGTTGTCGCGCACCGCTGCCTGATACATCAAATCGTTGTTTTTCAGAATATTATAGTACTCCGACCAGCTTGCCGCCGACCAGCCATACTGGTTGATTTTCATCGCGCCCTCGTTCGTCCCCATCTGGATGTACTGCATCGCCCCCGAAAGGTCCGAACCTTCTGCGCCGAGCGCATAGTAGGCCTTAGCCGAGTGCGTGAGCACGTAGCTCATGATGTAGTTCGCCGACACTTCTTCCGGGCTGTTGGGATTTTGGTTGACTTCACTCAAATCCTCGCAGCTCATCAGGAGAAGCCCCATTACCGCCGCCAGGCTATATATCACTTTGGAAATTTTCATAATCACAATCGTTTAGAAATCTACATTCAGCTTCAAACCTACCGAGCCGGTCCATGGCATTACATTATAGTATTCGACACCCTGCATCCATGCCGAGCCAGTCTGCCGGAATGCGCGCTCAGGATCGATACTCACACCCGCAGCTGTCCATTCGAACAGGTTATTACCCACAATGGACACCGATGCATTCTGCAATTTCAGTTTGTCGGTCAGGCCTTTGGGCAAATGGTAGGTAATAGCGACCTCACGCAGCTTCACATAGGTGGCGCTATACATATTTTCGCTCGGGAAAGGGCGCGTCGAATAGCGGTAAGCGTTGAAAGGGTCGAGCCAGACGGTATTGGCGCCGCCGAGATTTTCAATGTAGGTAGTGTTACCCTCTGCGTCTTTGGCGGTTCGTACCCCCACGTTAAAGCTGGCATCCTGCACGCGGGTATCTTTTTTGGTACCGGTCCATGCATCGAAACCGCCGTATTCCGCATTGCGCCCTCCTACCCATTTGCCGAGAAATGCCTGAGGATTCGCTTTGATCTGCTGGTCAATCGGCGTGTTCTTGTCGTAGGGAACGCCGGAAAGCGATTCTTCGAGCTGGCCATTGTTGCCGAGGAACATCATGGTATTGGAATAGAACGAGCCGCCCTGGCGCCAGTCGATATTCGCGAAAAGACTGAAATTCTTGTAGCGGAAGGTCTGCTGCACGCCCATGAGGAAGTCGTGATTGTAATTGCCGATCTTCTGGATATGGTTAATATCGGTGTCGGTCTGATACAAGCCGCCGCTGGTCAGGATCGGGTAACCGTAGTAGGGCGAGTTCTGGTCGGTCACTTTCAGCATGGGCTGCTGGTAAATGTCGCCCACGTCGCCGCCTACATACGTGCGCACCTCCGCGCCGCTGTACGAGTTGAACGAAAAGTAGGTAATCCCCTCAGCCAGACGCTTGATGCGCGTGCGGTTGCGCGTGAACGACACATTCACATCCCAGGTGAAGTTGCGACCTTCCACCGGCGTAGCATTAATGCCCAGTTCAAATCCCCGGCTCTGTACAAGCCCTGCGTTGATCAGCTTGCTGCTCGAACCCGATTCAATAGGAATACCGATTGTAAGCACCTGATTTTTGTTATTCCGAACATAATACGTGCCTTCGACTCCCAATCTGTTTTTAAGGAATTTCAAATCGAGGCCAATCTCGTTGGCGCTGGATATTTCCGGTTTCAGGTTGTTGTTTTTCAGAATATCGTTCTGGTACATGCGCTTGGTCGGGCCCCAGTCGGTATCGGCAAGATATGTCTGCCGCAGGCTGTAAGGTGCAACGTCATTACCCACCTGCGCCGATCCCGCACGGAACTTGGCGAGCGAAATCCAGGAAGGCAATGTAAAAACGTCCGATAGGATCACACTCAACGAAGCGGAAGGATAGAAATACGAGCGGTTGTCCTTCGGCAGCGTACTCGACCAGTCGTTGCGGGCGGTCAGGTCCAGGAATGCGTAGTTTTTAAAACCAATGGAAGCCGACGAATACACGCCATAAAGCAGCTTGTGGGTCCACTGGCTATTATAAGTGATCGTTCCGGGAGCGCCGTTGGCGATGGTGTACAAGCCCGGCGAAACGAGCTCGGTAGTGGCATTATTGATAAAATTCGATCGCTGCTCAAGCCGGTTGGCACCTGCGAGTATATTCAGGCTCCATGTTTCGTTGAAATTCTTCTTCCAGCTCGCGATGAAATCGAGGTTGGTCTCCTTCCGGTCATTCATTTCGACCTCATAACCACCTTTTACTGCCTCATAATTGCTGTAAGCCTTTTTGGCCTCCAATTTCTCTTCATATGCATCGCGCGAGAAGCGTCCCATGAGGGAAAATTCGCTGGTAATGTCGTAATCGAGTTGCAGCTTGCTCACGGTGCGGTTGCGTTTGAAACCCGTCGGGTTTTCATAAGCAATAAAATACGGGTTGTTCTGCTTGGTTTTATACACCCGCTGCTGCATCCCTTCCTGCCCCGGCATCCAGTAATCCTTTAAATCTAGGATATTCACCTGAGCACCCATTTCATAAATGCTCCGTACCGGCGAATTACGGCTGGCATCAATAAGCGGACGGTTGTCGGATCCCGATTCGGAAACGTTGAAATTAGCCTGAGCACGCAGTTTATCGGTGATATTGTAGGTGGTATTCAATGCCAGGGTCAGCCTCGAAAGGTCTGTATTAGGCACGATGCCCTTGTTTTTCATATTACCTACCGACAGTCGGAAGTTGCCCTTATCATAATTGCCGTTTACCGACACATTATTGGTATTGGTAGTCCCTGTCTGGAAAAAATCCTTGAAACGGTTGGGATGCGAGACCAGCGGGACCTTCTGGCCATTACTGTTCCACTGCACCCATTGTTCGCCCGCGTCCAGGCGCGGCCCCCAGCTCTCATTCTCCTGCTCTTCCAGAATATGCGCGCCGCTTTTACCCGAACCAAACTTGTTCTGCACCGGCACATAACGCAGCGGCACTTCCAGCACCATAGCCGTATTGAGTGAAACTCCAAGCCCCTTTTTGCCGCCTCTACCCGATTTTGTAGTAATCAAAATAACCCCGTTACCGGCCCTGGAACCGTACAATGCAGCTGCGCTGGGCCCTTTCAGCACCGAAACATTGGCGATATCATTCGGGTTAATGTCCGAAATCGCGTTACCCATGTCGGCACCGGCGAAGCTGTTGTCCAGCTTGTTGGCCACTGGCACGCCGTCGATCACAAACAGCGGCTGGTTATCGTTGTTCAGCGAATTGGCGCCGCGGATGATCACGTTCACCGTCGAACCGGCCGTTCCGTCCATCTGCGAGATCTGCACACCGGCCACTTTGCCCGATAGGGCATTCAGGACGTTGTTCTGGGGCGTTTGTGTCAGCGCCTCGCCCTGTACATTTCCTACCGAATAGCCGAGCGAACGTTTGTCGCGGGTAATGCCCATCGCCGTCACCACGGCCTCTTTCAGCGTTTCCACGCTTTCTTGCAAACTCACATGCAGCACCGACTGATTACCCACTTCCACGCTCTGGCTGTTGAAGCCAATGTAGGAGAAAATCAATACCGCCCCCTGGCCTGTCACATCGATGGAGAAATTGCCCGCAACGTCGGTCGAGGTACCTGTCTGCGTGCCCTTGACGAGGATATTCACGCCTGGAAGCGGCGCACCGTCTTTCGAGGAGGTTACTTTTCCTGTAACCGTCCGCATGGGTGCCGCGCCGAGCTCCGGCACTATTTCCCCGCTCATCGACGAATCGCCGCTACTTTTTACAGGCGTCAGCACGATCTGCTTGCCCATTACCTTGTATTTCAGGCGCATCGGGTCGAGGATTTCATCCAGAACCTTGGCCAGTTTTTCCTCCGTCACTTCAAAGGAGTATTTACGGCTTTCGGTAATCAGCTCAGGCCGGTAGGTAAACCGTACGTGGGCCTGTTTCTCGATGGCCGACAGGATCTGCACCGCGCTCTGGTTCTGCACGCTAAGGCTGATACGGCGGCTCAGCAGGTCCTGCGCGCCTACCTTTCCCGCTATCGAAACGGTGGCAATACTCACTGCAATACAGAGCTGCATCAGGGAAAGGCGCATCAGTCGGTAGAGTATTTGATAGTTAAATAGCTTTTTTTTCATTACGTTTAAACCGGTTCTTGTTTTGAAAAGAGACAATAACACTCCCTGCATCCCGAGAGGGTCGGATGTTCACAGTACATTCGGTAAGGAGCATGAGCCGGTAACGCTGGAACCGTTGCCGGCTTTTTTGTGGGTAATGGACGGCTATTCGGTCATAGAAGTATGGGATTAAGGGTTGGGATTTAGGATGGTCAGTTACAATGCGGATTGGAAATGCGGATCTTCGCGCCGCTAACCTGGTAGTCGGCTTCGATGGCTTCGCAAATCACACCAAGTATTTCAAAAAGCGATTCTTCCTGCATCGACGACGTGAGCCTGCAAGCGGCCACGGCCTCTTTGTCATACATAATTTCAATTCCGTATGCCTTGCTGAGTGCGTCGAAAATGGTGCTTACCGGCGCATTGTTGAATGTAAACCTGGCCAGGTCGGTTTGCGGGATCACCGGCTGCGGCGCTTTCACGAGCCCCATACTCAGCCGCTCCTCCTTCCGGAAAAACGACACCTGCTGGTTCGGGGCGAGCACCACAGATTGCGTGTTTCGCGGCGCGCGTGCTTCCACAGACACGCTACCCGTGCGTACCTGTACGGAAGCGACGTTTTCCTTTTCGAATGACCGCACCGTAAAGCTCGTCCCCAGCACCCGGGTGGTCAGTTCTCCGGCGTACACGAAAAATGGTTTGGAAGGATTTCTTTTTACATCAAAAAATGCCTCGCCCGAAAGGTACACCTCTCGCTTGCTGCCTGCCACGCTTTCGGGAAAACTAATGCTACTGCCGTGTGCGAGTGTAACATGGCTGCCGTCGGGCAGTTGAACGATCCTGTCTTTCCCGGTTTCATTGATTTCCTCGTGTATGTTTTCCAACTGCTGGGTGCGTTGCGCGTATAGGGTTTCCGGTTTGTGGTACCAATGGCGGATTCCCCAGGCGGTCAGTAACACCACGACCGCGGCAGCGGCGTAGCGCAGCCAGCCCAGCCGGAGTACTGGTGTCGAAACCGGCTCTTCATCTATTTGCCCGCTTATTTGTGCCCAAATCAAACCCGCTTCCTGCGCATCGAATGCGGGGCGCGAAAGTTCGGCAAGGTTGAGGACGGTTTGCCTCGCCTGCGCGATGACCTCTTTCTGGTGAGGATACAATGTGGCTATCTGCTCCCAGAATGCATTTCCCGCCGCATCGGGCGACTTGGCCCATTGGATGAAGGCGTCGTCCTGAATAAAATCGGCTGCTGTGTAGGTCTGGTATTTCTCTGTCATGGTAAAAACCTTTCAATCCCCTAAATCGGGCGAATGCAGGTTTGTACTCAGCGACCGGAAAAATTTTGTAAAGTGGAAAGAAAAACAAGCAACCCGCCCGCCGTTTCGAAGAAAAGCCGGAGCTGGGTAATGGCGCGGTGCAACAGGTTTCGCACCGATTGGTTATTCATTTGCATCATTTCGGCAATTTCATCGAGTGAAAAACCATGCAAATACCGCAGTTGAACGGCTTCTCGCTGCCGTGGTGAAAGGCGGCTGACGGCCTCAGCCAGTTTCTCATAACTGTCGGATGGGCCGTCATGCCCGAAAATAACCGCTTCGAATGCATTACTTTCTTCGGCTACATCCACCAGCCCGATATCGGCATGCAGGCGTTCGGGATGCTTTTCGAGGTTGCGGATAATGCGGTTGCGCAGCGAGCGGAAGAGGTAGAACTTGATGGAATCGGTCATCGCCAGGTTGCCGCGGCGGACCCAAATGTGCAGGAACAGGTCCTGCACGCTATCCCGTATGAGCTGCCGGTCGAAGGTGACGCGGTAACCGTAGCTCAGGAGCTCGTCAATATATTTCTGGTAAATGGAGGCAAATGCGTCCCTGTCGCCATTTTGAAAGGCGCTCCACAAGAGCATATCGGCATTTGCTTCTTTCAATGGAGATCAGCGATTTGGGAACATTACCACGTTATACTGACTTTTTTACTTGAAATACTACCAAAAAATCAACAATATCATGATATACTGCTCATAATACGGAATGATCCGCAACCCAGCCCCGTGCTTAACAAAATCTTAACGTTCCCAATCGAACCGGGCGTTGATCCGCAACCGGTCGCCCACACCGACATTGGAGATCCAGATATCCGCGCCATCTACCGGAACAGGGGCCGATTTACCCGCCGGTTTCAATGCATTATCGGAAACTGTTCCGAGTATGCCGATGAGTTCTAACCGGTCGTTCAGCATGGTCGCTCCCGCGTACAGGGGTGCGAAGGGCAGATTGGTGTCGGTCAGCAGCGAATCGGCCGAATTCCGTACTGTATGCACTTTCCCAATTAGCAAGTCGTCTGTCATTTCGAGGGTCAGCGTGTCCCCTGCGATACGGGCCGATTGAATGGGATGCTCGGTCTGGCGAAGTGCATTCGTGAAATGCGCTACTCTGCCAGGTTCGATATTTCCACGCGTACCGCCTTCCAATGCAATGGATATCCGGCGGTTTTTCACGTCCACAGCCGTCACAATGCCGGTAGCTGCATGCGCCAGGAATGTCTTCCCTCCGACCTTCAGATAACTGCCATCAGAGAAAAACACCCGCTGCAGCGTACCGCCCGGGCCAAAGCGGACTACCGCTACATGCGCATCCGTTTCGATCCCTGCAATGGTTTTGACCTTGCTGGTCGTGTCGCTGATCACCACGTCCGTCTCATTCTGCCGCTTCACCTCCACGGCAACTCCGTGCTTTACAGGCAGTTTACGTAGTGCCTTAATCAGAGGATCGTTCCCCGCAAATGGCTCCATCACGCCGATGAAAGTACTTTTCAATGGCTCATCACCTACCGACTTACGCCTTGTAATAATGTATTTCAAAAGGTAGTTCTTCGCCCTGGGCTTATTCCAGGCATCGGCCATCCGGATTTCCTGGCCGGATTGCGGCAGAATATGGATTTTGAGCTTCGCATTTTCATCCGAAATATGGTTGTACGTCAATGCAGTTCTATCTCCATTCAATTTTTGAACATTGAAAAGGTATTGATAACCAGACCCTTTGTAATTCCAATAGCTGCCCTGATATCCCCTGCTCCCCATCTTAGCATCATCATAAACGTCTCCGAATGCTATCTTCTCTCCTGCAAGCGTGCCAGGTTGTTTTTCACCCCATTTTCCCTCGGCCAGGAGCTTACCCGGCGGGCCGTGCAATGCATAGTCGTGCTGTCGGCCACCCGCTACCCTGAAAAAATCCACCACATAGCTATGTGCCGAATCGACATCGACCATGACCATATTCCGGCGGTAGGCAGTCGTCTGCGGATAGGTAGCCGAGGAGGCGTCCATGGAGCGTGCAAATTTTCCGTCCGCGAAATCGTGCAGCCTACCGGGGACATTGCCGGGTTGCCTTTGCGCGTCCACCACCACGGTGTTATGCGCCACCGTGTTGAACGACCAGGTGTATACTTCCTTCACATATTCATTCATCGCATCGGGATAACCCAGGTCGGGCATCATTTTCTGCCCATTTGCGAAGAGCTCAAAATTCAGGAAATCCCAATGGTAATGCGTGCCTTTGAAACCGTAATTGAACGTCAGCGCCACCGCATCGGCCCGGTTATTGAGCATTCCCATGCCATAACCCGCCAGCAAATGCGACGGACTTGCGGCCAGCGCCCTTCCAGCTGGCAACGGCCGCACATCCGGCAGCACATCCCGGAAAAGCGATTCGAAAGTCGAGAATGATTGCGGGCCGACTTTCCCCACGGCCGCCAGCCAGGCGAGGTAACGCGGGTCGCGGTAGGCCCCGTAACCCACCTGGTAAACATCGGCGTCCTGCCCGACCAATGTCCCCAGCACCGAGCCGCTATCACCTATACCAGGAGTGATTTTGCCAGTCGCCACCATTTCGAGCGGACTGTTGATCAGCGCCCGTAACCGCGGTTCGGCAAAAAGATCGTTACCGCCGGTGCGCAGCATATCCGCAAACCGGGTGATTTTCTGGACCGTCAGCAAGTTATAGTCGGGCGATTCGAGCGGCTGGCCGTCGCGGAATATCATATTATACAATGCATACCGCAACCCCGATTGCACACGGCTCTCGCCCGGTTCCTCCACAAGCATTCGCAGGTACTTTTCGGTGCCCATATTTTGCCTTGCCAGCAGTATGTACAGCAGGGCGATCTGGTGCATGCCGTAGTTACCCTGGATTTTCCGCTGCATATAGGCGTCCACGGCGTCTTCCAGCACGTTCGCCTCGATGAAAGCACGTATTTGAGCACCGGTTTTTCCCGTCGCCTTTTGGAGATCCGCGTCGCCGTCGATGCTGTCCCAAACCGCGTCATAGGCCTCAGCGGCATTCTGGATCAGGCTCGCTTCCCAGATCAGGTTCAGGATCTTGCCGTTATAGGTATGGCCTTTCATCTTCTCCATCAGCCCGTACCGCGACTGGTTGGCATGGTCCATCGACGGGTATACTTCCCCGAGACGATACAGCATCACCGCCGCCTTGTGCGCATAGCGCTTGTCGCCCGTGAGCAGGTACGCATGTGCGAGATCCGCAAATGCCGGCTCGATATGTCCTTTCCACATCCACTGGTTGGCGTAGGCCACAAACCAGTACCGCTCGCCATCCGGCGCGATCCAGCCCCAGCCATCGTCGGCGTAAGTACGATCGAGGCCTGTTTTGTCCCTGAAACCGCTCCGGTAGTAAGCCAGGTAATCATTTGAAGGGAAAATCTGTCCGTCGATCGGCGATTTCACCTGCAACGGATGATCGGGATCGACGATCCACGGGTAAAAGCCGCCGACTTTGAAAACCGTATCGCCGTGCACCGGGCTTCCTTTCGGGTTGAGATCGAACGCGCGCGGAACGCGGGCATCAGGCATAAGCGCGATAATGGCCGAATCGGGTCGGGCTAGCCACGGATCGGCGGCTTTCAGTATCTTATCGCGCACCTGCTGTGCCTCTTTATAATGCAGCACATTCTTGCGGGCTTTCATAATGTCCGCTTCCCGGTAAATCATCCGGGCGGTTTTTAGCGGAAAATGAGGCACCCGTTCGGCAACGGAAACAAACGGTGGGATTACCAGGCCGTCGCGAAGCGGGTCCACGGCTCCCTGCCCGAGCAGCTGCAAAGGCACTACGAGCATCAGAATGCCGGTATTTCTTCGTGCATTCCACCATCCGTCGGCCATCCGCTTTGCTTTTCGTTGACAGAATATTTTCATTGATAGAAGGCTTACTTTTTATTCGAATTAATCTGATAAGTATTTCAAATGATCCACGACCAGGTAACTTCGACTCCATCACCAGTTTGGGCTAAAATTGTAATATTTTTTTGTAAACCAAAATATTTAATTTCTGTAAACTTTTTTGTAGCAAAATATTCTTTTCCTAAACTGTTATTTGATAGATTTGTTTGTCGCCGAATCACTTTCTATCTTGATGGACTTTCGGGCACGTACACGAACCTGTTTTTCCAAACCCTTACAATGCAATGACGCAGCTGAAAACATTGGCAGTATCCGCGCTGACACTGCTTTCTTTTCCCACCATAGCCCAGAAACGGTACGCCGATGCGCTTTCCCCGGTCGAGTCGGCCAAAACGTTCCAGCTCCGCGAGGAATTCAGCATCGAACCGTTTGCTACCGAGCCAGAAGTACTGTCGCCGGTGGACCTCGTCTTCGACGCGTCGGGCAATGCATTTGTGGTGGAAATGGGCGACTACCCTTATGACGCCCAGCCAGGGCATTTTAAAGGGCGCATTCGCCTGCTGAAAGATACCAATAGCGATGGCAAGATCGATCAATCCTACGTTTTTGCCGACGGCCTGCCTAGCGCCACCAGTGTTTTACCTTACAAAGACGGCCTGATCGTTTGCGCCGCACCCGATATTCTGCTCCTGCGCGATACCAACGGCGATTTCAAGGCGGATACCCGCGAGGTGCTGTTCACCGGTTTTTTTGCCAAAAATTCGGAAGCGCAAATCACCAGCATGCGGTACGGCGTCGACAACTGGATCTACGCCAACAACAGCGGGCAAGCGGGAATGATTACCTCCCCGCTCCGGCCTGATATGCCGCCGCTGAATGTCGCGGGGGGCAATTTCAGGTTCAGACTGGATAAAAAACTGTTCGAGGTCGAGTCGGGCAGCGGGCAGTTTGGGCTGGCGATGGACGAATGGGGCCACCGATTTTATACTCAAAACACATTACACATACAACAATCGCCCATCGCATGGCGCTACCTGCACCGGCACAATTACCTGCCTTCGTTCCGCAGCGACGTCAATATTTCCGACCATGAACTGGAAATGTTTCAGAAATCGGCCACGCCCTACTGGCGCCAGCAGCGGTCAGATCGTCGACAAGCGAAGTATGATTCTCTGAAAACCGGGTTTACCGAATATGCCCGCGACCATTTCACGGGCGCATCCGGCGGCACTTTCTATGGCGGGGATGGCTTTCCGAAAGCGTTCCAGGGATCTGTTTTTACAGGCGAAGTCGCCGGGAACCTCATTCACCGCGATATCATTACCCCCGTAAACGGCTCGCCTGCATTTACGGCCAGTCGTGATGCCCACGAAAAAGACCGCGAGTTCCTGGCCTCCACCGACCCGTGGTTCCGCCCGGCGAATCTCGCCTCCGGCCCTGACGGCTACCTTTACGTTGTCGATATGTACCGCCAGCACATCGAAACGCCTGTTTCGATTCCTGAGGACCTCAAAAAAGATATGGATTTCGCCAATGGTGAGCAATACGGCCGCATTTGGCGCATTTTCCCGAAAGAAGGTGAAAAGCGCCCGGTTGTCCTGCCCGATTTGCGAGCCAAAACGCCCGCCGAGCTTGTAGCCCTGCTCGAACATCCGAATCAATGGTGGCGGCTGAATGCGCAACGAATATTGGTTGAAAAACAGGACAAATCGGTCATTACCACACTGCAACAGATGGCGGCCAGCCATGCCGATCCCAGACCCCGCCTTCATGCAATTTATACCCTGGAAGCGCTCGGCGGGCTGAATGAAGGGATCGTCCATAAGGCACTAAGTGACCCTCACGCGGGAGTGCGCGAGCATGCTGTGATCCTGGCCGAAAAGTATCCGGCGTTTTTGCCCGATGTGATCCGTCTGATAGCAGATCCTGCACCGCAGGTAGCGTACCAGGCCGCATTGAGCACAGGGCAGTTCAGCGGTAAAGAGGCGCTGGCCGCCTTGGCAGGCGTAGCCGAGAAACAATCGGAGAATGCATCGTGGCGGTTGGCAGTGCTCAGTTCCGAAAGCGGCTCATCGTCCGAAATGGCACAGTTACTGGCTAGTCGCGGCCACTTTTTCGACGCTGCCGCGCCGGGAAAACTCAAACTGATCGAAGACTTTGGCTACATAACTGGCGCTCGAAACGGCAAGAACGAAATGGCTTCGCTCCTGGAATTGCTGAACTCGCCGGCCGTTTCCTCCGACCCGCAATGGGCGGTGGCCGCGCTGACGGGACTTTCGAAGGGTGTCAAAAAGTCAACCAACAAAAAAGAAGCAGAAAAGCCGGTTTCCAAACATTTGCAAAAATTGGAAAATCATAGCTCGGATGCCGTGCGTAAGCAAGCCTCTGAACTCAAAAAAGCATTGAATATCAATTAAATAATACCTATCCCCATTCACCGGAACGATATGAACCCGCTTGCCAACCGCAGACTTTTCCTACGTCATTGCCTTACCTGGGGCGCCACCGGCGGTACCGCATGGCTCATGGCATGTGCCGGCACGAAAAAACAGCCCGTCGCCAAAGCCACTACCGCGGCAACCGACCCATGCAGTGACCTCACTGGCGTAGATCCTACCGACGTACAGAAGCGCAAATCTTTGGGATACACGAACAAATCGCCTATACCCGACAGCCAGTGCGACAATTGCAAATTATGGGTTCCGGCGAAAGAAGGTAAAGAATGCGGCGGCTGCCTGCTTTTTACAGGACCGGTGAATCCCGAAGGACATTGTACTTACTGGGCCCCACAAGTTTAAACCACCTCTGAGATGCCGCAACAGCCATTTAGTCGCCGTGATTTTTTGAAAACCAATGCCATTTTGGGGGTTGGGGCAACGGTTTTGCCGGGGTTTGGTACCGATGGTCAGAGAATTGTCAAGGGTGGTCAGGAAGGGGTCAGGAGTAGTCAGGAGGTGGTCAGGGATGGTCAGGATGGGGTTAGGGATGGGTTGCTCTATTTTGACGGGTTTACGCGCATTGGGCCGCGGAGGTATAAACATCCCGCTGAAAAATGGAAGCTGGACGACCTGCTGAAAGACATGGATCAGTGCTCGATTTCGGCGGCGTTGGTGGCTTATACGCAATCGGTTAATTACGACCTGATGTATTCCAACCTGGAACTGAACCGGATGCTCAAACCCTATCCGCACCTGTTCCCGATCTGGAATGTGATGCCGCACCAGACGGGCGAGTTTCCGGAGCCCGGCCAGCTGGGTAAATTGATGGCGGAACATAACGTCAGTGCCGTGAGTATTCATCCCAAAACCAATGCGTGGGACTGGAAAGCGCGGCATTGCACGCCTTTGTTTGCGCATTTGAGCAAAACAAAAACACTGACCATTACCTCTGCCAGCGAGCTCGGTACCTGGGAGGATGTGGAGGAATTTCTCAACCGTCACCCCTATTTGCCTCTCCTGCTTACCGGCACCGTCTGGAACGAGCAGCGGTATGTACTTCCACTCGTCCAGCAATACAAGAACCTGCATATCAGTTTCGACAATTTTCAGATCAACGAAGGCCTTGAATACCTGCACCGTACAGGCAGCGTCGACCAGCTGATTTTTGCCTCAAATAGCCCCACCATGTCAGCTGGCGCCCACCGAACTTATATTGACTACGCAGCCATTCCCGAGACCGACCGGGCTAAAATAGCAGGTGGGAACCTTATGCGCCTGTTAAAAATCAGCTCCAAACCCGCATTACGTGAAAACAAGAACGAGGATATCCTCATGCGGGCCGTGCGTGCGGGCTCGCCCCTGCCCGTGCCCGTAATAGACATGCATATGCATATGCTCCACGAGGGGCTGAATGGCGGCGGCTGGACCTACCGCATGGAAAACGGTGGACCGAAAGGCATTTTCGCCATGGCCAAACGGCTGGGTTACCAGGGCGGCGGCATTATGAGCTGGAATGGCGTGGTAAGCCAGAATGCGATTGCCGGGAACCCGTGTACTACCGAAGCGCTCGACGTCGCGCCGAAGGGTTACTGGGGCCTTGCGACCTTCGATCCAAGCCATTACAGCCAGGAAGAACTGCGTAAAATGATCACGCAGGTGTATGCCGACAAGCGGTTCATAGGCATGAAACCTTATCAGTTTTATGGCTTCGAATACCACAACCCGGTGTACGATGTGTGGTGGGAATATGGTAATCAAAACAAATTTTACGGTTTGATCCACAATTCCCGCTCTGATTTACTGGAAGTGGAAACGCTCGCGAAGAAATACCCGGACGTTCGCTGGGTGATCGCGCATGCGGGCGGCAGCTACAAAATGGCTGATATGGCGATTGCAGTCATGAAAAAATACCCGAACGTGTTCGCCGAAATCACCCTGACACCTGTTCCGCTCGGTGTGATCGAATACCTCGTGGCAGGAGCAGGAGAAGACCGCATTCTGTATGGCTCCGACCTGCCTATGCGTGATCCGCGCCAGCAGCTGGGGTGGTTGGTATTTTCAACATTACCGCTGGAAATCAAAAAGAAAATACTCGCTGATAACGCTATGCAAGTCATAAAACCGTGCCTGGACAGGCTGCCTGAACATAACCGGCCCTCATTGACATCCAAATAAAAACCTAAACCATGTGTAGCACGAACCATTTGTCGAGAAGGGAGTTTCTGGCTGGTACCGGGGCATTACTGCTCGGAAATGCCATTGGCGGACAAGCCGAAACCTCCGTTCAGGAGCCGATCATTGACATTCACCAGCATGTCCACTACGCCGCGCGACCCGACGACGTGCTCCTTATACACCAGCGTGCCATGGGCATTTCGCATACCATCCTGCTACCCGCGGGCACACCTGCGTTCGGGACTTCCACCCATCAGGGAAAAACCAATGGCTTGCAGGCACAATGCGCAGGTAATGAAGCGTGTTATGGCATTGCTCAAAAATACCCCGGTGAGTTTGTATTTGGCGCGAATGAAGTCCCCGATTTGCCCGATGCCATTCAGGAAATTGAAAAATACCTGAAACTCGGCGGGCGTGTGATTGGCGAATTGAAATTCGGAGTGGATTGTGATTCGAAGGAAATGGAGCGTATTTACAAGCTCGCCGAGGATTACCAGGTGCCTGTACTGATGCATTGGCAGTTCCAGATGTTCAACTACAATTTCGAGCGTTTCCCTAAAATGCTCGAAAAATACCCGAAAGTGAATTTCATAGGCCACGCACAAACCTGGTGGGCCAATATCGACAAAGGCCACACAGACCAAAGCATTTTGTATCCCAAAACCAAAGTCACAGCCGGCGGCCTTACTGACCGGCTATTGAGCGACTATCCCAACATGTACGGCGACATGTCGGCCGGCTCGGGCCTCCTTTCCATGACCCGCGACGAAGATCACGCCCGCGCATTTCTGACGCGTCATCAGGATAAGCTGCTCTATGGCAGCGATTGCGACGATCATATCGGCTCCGGCGAAAAATGCCAGGGAGCCCAAACCATCGCAGAAATCCGGAAACTCGCCGCATCGAAGGCTATCGAGCGGAAAATTCTTTACAGCAATGCCAAAAAGCTGTTCAGAATAGCATAGAAAAGCCCTTCTGTTTTCGCAGAAGGGCTTTTCAACAATCTTGTATTACATTAAACACCCAGGCTCCATCCTTCGCGATAGGTACGTTTCACCCATTGGTTGACTTCGTCGAAGTTGGTCACTTTCATGTTTTTATAATCCCAAAGCATTTTCAGGTTAGCTCCCGGATAGTCGTAGCCGTTACCGGTTGCACGTGGTTTTGGCATATCCGCGCCACGGATCGCGAGGTTTGCCATCAGGATGGCTTCCGTCAATGGACCCGCTTTTTCGAACGGCGAGCTGAGTTCCATGTTGCCATAACCGGCGATACACCCCTCTACCCATTGCGCGTAGTGGCCGTCCGCCGACCCTGGTACCCGGGCAAATTTCTGTTTCACTTTCACTTCTTCCATCCGTGAAAGCGGCAACAGGCGTGGATTTGCCGCATATTCGCTGGCCATCATCTTCCCTTTGGTACCTACGAACAGGATTCCGCTGTTGCCATCGCCAAACAGTTCGTTCGGGCCAAGCTCCTCGGGACGCTCAGGCTTGATACCTCCGTCCATCCAGTGCATGGTGACTTGTCCTTTGGTTTTGCGCGTTTTCGGGAACGTAAGGGTTGCATGGCTTGACGGAGGACAGCTATCGGGGAAAATACCGCGTTTGCCAAATCCCGTAAACACGCTTCCTACACTCGCCTGCATGTCCACTGCATATTTCAGGTCGAGAATACGGAACGGCGCTTCCATGAGATGGCAACCGAGGTCACCCAATGCGCCTGTGCCGTAATCCCACCATCCGCGCCAGCTTCCCGGGATCAGGTTATCGACGTAATCCTTGTAAGGTGCAGTACCGAGCCACAGATTCCAGTCAAGTTCTTTCGGAACCGCCGGTTTGTCAGTCGGCCAGGGAATACCCTGCGGCCAGATCGGGCGGTTGGTCCAGATATACACGGTATGCACATTGCCGATAATGCCGGCATCGTGCCACTCGTGCAGCTGACGAACACCATCGCCGGACGAGCCCTGGTTACCCATTTGCGTGACTACTTTGTATTTGGCGGCCGCTTCGGTCAGCATACGCGCCTCGTAAATATCGTGCGTCATCGGTTTCTGCACATACACGTGCTTGCCGAGCTGCATAGCCGCCATGGCTACGACCGCGTGTGTGTGATCGGGTGTCGAAACGGAAACCGCATCGAAATTCTTGGATTCTTTTTCAAACATTTCCCGCCAGTCTTTATAGTACTTGGCTTGCGGGAAATTCTTAACGGAGGTGGCTGCACGTCTGTCGTCCACATCGCACAGGTAGCCGATATTGGCCTTACCGCTTTTGAAGAAATTGGCAATATCGGACGTTCCTTTTCCGCCGACACCTACTCCTGCCACAGTCAGCTTGTCGCTGGGGGCCACGTATCCTTTGCCCAGCACGTGGCGTGGGACGATCATCAGACCTGCGGCGGTACCCGCGGCCGCTTTAATGAAATCCCTCCGCGAAGAAGAAGGCTGCTCTTGAACGGTATTCTTTTTTTCCATGTACGTGATTTTTTGATTTAGGAAATGGATATACAGATTACAGGTACTTCACCTCAATTTACTACTCGCCTAAGTACTTTTTTTCAAGTATTTACTCTCAATATTCCAATAACGGCTATCGGTCCCCTGCCTGGTGGATAGGAATGCAGCAAAAAAATCACCGTTTTTTCCTAACTTTTAACCAACTTCAAACACCCCCTTCCCATGAAAACACATTTCCGCTTCCGCTCTGCTCATTTCCATCTGCTGCTGACAGGCTGCATACTGCTTGGGTTCGCTTTCAGTACCCGCTCCGATGTTGGGAAAGGTAAACTGGTTTACAAAACCGGCAGTAAGGCTTTTGATATGAATATTAAGTCGGCCTACTTCATTACCGGCCCCGACGGCTTCGACAGCGGCAAGAAAATCCGCCGCCTGATATTCACGACCGGTACGTTGGATGATAAAATCAAGTCGTGCAGCGCCATGAATTGTGTGGATCAATACATCGAAGGCTTGCAGGTTGATCTCGACGCTGCGCCACGGCTGCTTTACTGGATCAGCCTGAACAACCAGCTGGTGCAATATTCGGGCACCGCTCAGAACGAGTTTCTGACATTAACTGCCGATACGCCCAACCATCTGGCCGGCACATTGAAATTCGACCAATCAGCCTCGGGCGGCCCGGCAGTGGATGTCACATTTGATGCGAAGCTGGTGAAGACGTTTACACAGGCGCGGTAGCAGGTAAGTTCTGTCAGGTCAGACTTTCCAGCCGCTTCTGAGCCAACTGGTTCCTGTATCGTTTCATCTCAGTTTTAATTTCTGTCAGCCTTTCCAATGAAGTTTCAGGATCACGGTATTCGATTTCCAGTAGCCGGATATACTTCTCTACCTTTCGTTCAGTCAGCGACAATGAAACCCAGTGAATAACTTCATGGAAGACAAGACGTTTGACAATTACAAAACTATGATAAACAAAGTAGGCCAGAAGCCCGACCGTCACGAGCAGGATTTCCTTCAAAGTACCGTCAGGGACTCTGAATATCACCGCACTCAAAGCAGTTGTAATTGTCGCAATGGCTTTACTTTTCGGATAAGTTGCCGGAGCTCCCGGCCGTGATGGCATCAGTCGAGAATATCTTGAATTTCCTTAGAGAGGCCATCCCGGTGATACCGCCCCAAGGTGACCGACTTGCCCGTTCTGGGGTTGGTCAGGACAATATCCCCGTAAAGTGCATTGTAAATAAAGTGAACCGACCGGTATAAAAGCCGTCCCAATTGGAAAACTATCCAGGCACCGGAGGCAATGAGAATGATGTCCGAAAGTAAGTTTGCTATTTCCATAAGTGAGTGTGAGTTTTGATGATCAATGCTCCGAAAATATGCCTTCTTTTCCGGTCAAAAAAATTTTTAACGCATAATCGTATCACCGATTATCCTGCGGCTTCGGTAGTGCGAAATTGCTTGCGGTAGGCCGCGGGAGTCATGCCTCCGAATTTTCGGAACTGCCTGAAAAAGAAGGGCGGACTCTCGTAACCGCAGGCAAAACTGATCTCGGCCACCTGCATATCGGTTTCGATGAGCATTTTGGAAGCCATGTTAATGCGGTACTCGTTCAGAAAGGTAAATAGCGGCTTTTGCATAGTCCGGCTGAAAAACCGCGAGAACGATTCTTCGCTCATATACACGAGGCCCGAAAGCGTAGCGAGGGTAATGCGTTCGGAATAATGCTCCCGGATATAATTATAAACGGTGTTAATGCGCTGATTGTCTTCGTAATTGAGCGGATAGGCGAATCCCTGTTCACAAAGTAAATGGATGTTTTTCACGGCCGCCAGCAGTTCGAGTACTTCCAGGAACTTCATCAGCCGGGAAAATGGCTGCATTTCCAGCATTTCTGCAAGTATGGGTTTTACCCTCGCCGATACTCCCTGGTCGAAACGGATGCCTTGTCCGGCCATTTGCAGCAGCCGCTTCACCGACTTGAATTCTTCCACATCCAGCCAACCATTCCCCATAAAATCACCGGGCCATTGCACAACGATGGAGCTTGCTGTTCCCACGCTATCCGGCGTGTTTTTCCAACAATGCGGCAGGTTCGGCCCCAATAACACCAAGTCGCCGGCTTCGAAACTTTCCATACTGTTGCCTACATAGCGAATCCCCTCGCTTTTGAGAATAACCGTCAGCTCGTATTCCGGATGGTAGTGCCACGGAGCGTCAAACTCCGCCACCTCATACCCGAATATGCGGAACGAGGAATCGGGCAGCGGCTGGAATGCTTCAAATTGCGCTT
This sequence comes from Dyadobacter sp., assembly GCA_035565435.1. GTDB lineage: Bacteria > Bacteroidota > Bacteroidia > Cytophagales > Spirosomataceae > Dyadobacter. Next base: position 22,238 of record DATMSL010000246.1, read on the forward strand.
TCATAGTCTAAAACAAGCATTTATACCCTATTTAGCAATTATTACAAATCAATACTTCAATATTAATACAAAATAAGTTAGTTATTGATCAAAATCAGCAATGCACTTAAAAGATGACATCCGTCATATTTGTAACACTGAAACTAATACCGAACACGAAATCATGGAAGTAGCAACACGGGATCTTTCGACTTATCATGAATTGATATCCGACCTATTCAAACAGCCGACCAGTCGGGAAGAATGGGAACAATACCGCCTGAGCGACGAGCAGGTGGCATTTTTTCATGAAAACGGCTATCTCTCCAACATCAAGCTTCTGGAAGAGTGGCAGGTAGACGCCCTGAATGAAGAGCTGGTCGCTGCTACCGACCCATCCAATCCCAGCCATCATTTATATTATGAATTCCATTCCAACGAATCGGCTGACCCTAATGCGGTTCTTTTGCACGCCCTCGGTGCGTGGCGTGTGACGGAGGGCTTTCATGACGTGCTCTGGAACCCGGCTTTCGTGATGGCTGCCAGCCAGTTACTGGGCGACAAGGCAGTGCGGTTCTGGCACGATCAGCTTTTCTGCAAACCGGCAAGGCACGGCGGCGTAGTGGCATGGCACCAGGATTATTCCTACTGGACACGCTCGGTACCGATGCAGCACCTTACCTGCTGGACCGGACTTGACGACTCGCTGATCGAGAACGGATGCCTCTATTATGTACCCAAAAGCCACCGCTGGGGTCTGCTCGACAAACCCGAACTTGCCGGTGATATGGAAGGGCTGATGCAATACCTGACCGACGAGCAGAAAGAAGAATTCAAGCCTATTCCCATCGAAATGAAACGCGGCTACGGCACATTCCATCACCCTTTGATGGTCCACGGATCATATGAAAACCGCTCAGAACGCTCGCGGCGTGCATTTGTACTCAATGTCTTTGCCGACGGCACACTGTCCGACACCAATACCACACTGCTCGACGGCGTCCCCGTCATTCCGAAAGGAGAAAAGTTAAAAGGGCAGTTTTTCCCGCTGCTCTTCGACGCATAACGCTACTATTCCTAAATCCGCAAGCATTAACACACACGCTCGAAAGGCCGCTCATTTTTTTGATGAGTGGCCTTTTTTGATACCTATCGCCTGGCCAGATACCGAAAGAAAAAGCTTCCGGGATCGCCCAGCTGTTGCCAGACAATATAATTGGCACCAAAGTCGCGGATTTCGGGCGGTTTTTCAAATGAAATACGATAGTTTCTAGCACTATAAATCAGTTCTTAAAGTGGCGTCAATGCGCAGGATGTGAAAAGGAAAACGGGAATTAATATGTGCTTTCTTTTAGTCTCAATCAGCCATATAATTTGCTTTATCACGAATATGGACAATACGAATAGCGGCGGGATAGAAAGCTTGATACTCCAATCATTCCACCTTCCTAGAATGAGGACAGGTATAGCAAACAACAATACGAATGCTATGATCAAAACATCATCTTTCAATATGTTGCCGTTTGCAAAAACAAATATGGACGACAATAACAAAAATTCGGCTGTCAGAAAGAGGCAATATTGTACCCAATAACTTTCCATAACATACGGAGCATAAATCATCCCGAAAGAAAAATCGTTGGAAATAATAAATGCTGATAGTAATACAAAAAAGAAACAAGTCAACATATTTGCATAATTCCATCGCAGCCATTCTCCCCAATAATGTTTCAGTAGCACCAGGATAAATGGTGCGATTCCTATCAGGCAAAGTGGCGACCATAGCAACATGGATACACACGCAAGCGGAAAAATGCGCATCAAAACCGGGCTTATCTGCCTATGGTTTAATATAACCCCGATTATCAGCCAGGTAGGCAAGCAATGCTGCGGAGCCCAGAACAAATTCCGCGTGTGCGAAAAATAATGCAGCGGACTAAGCCACATTTCAGACCTATCCGTTGTGAAGCCCAATAATCCGTTGAAAACATAATCCATTCCTCCGAACAGGGAAATTCCGGTGAAAACGAAAAAGGTAACCGCGTACCCGCGCTGCCGTACGTACATACGCACGAGCATAAGCGCAAGCGACGCGCCTAGCCACGAATATGCGAAAAGAGCCAAATTAGCTGCTTTCCAACCCAGTAATTTGCCAACAACCGCCGCAGGCAGGTAATAGGCAAAGTAGTAGACATAGGCCTTATCCGAGATCTCCCCAAACTCCTCGCCAAAATACCCCTTCTCGAAATACAATGGCCATGAACCGATTACGAGATGCCATAACATAGAACTTCGTATGCCTGAATCAAAATTACGGTAACCAATACCGCCAATGCTGGAAAAAAAAAGCCATATTAATACCAATAAGCCTGTCAGTGCCAAATGTCCTCGCCATACGCGCCACTCTGACACCATTTGCCTTGTGTATATTTTGAAACGAATTGAAAAATTGACCTTACGCATTTCGCTGTACGTTCCATAGCCAACCAATGCAATGAGAATGGTCGACATTTCCAACCGAACAAATCCGGCTGTAAATATCATTATTGGAAAAAGCAGGTAACAAAATGAAGCCAAAACCAACAAATCAACCAAAAATAAGCGCGGATATAAATACCGTGACTGGCTTGTATGTGATGTCTCCGGTTTTAAA
>DATMSL010000247.1:0-6752 GCA_035565435.1 Dyadobacter sp.
AGTCTTCAAAGATATCACTTGTTTTTGGAATTTTTACAACAGACCTGGAATTTTTCCAAAATTTCTTAATACTCCCATAACCATCCGCCGGCGCCCGCATCAGTAATTTTACCGCTCCAATTACTTGTAGCTTTTAGTAACCACCCAAACTAAACCCATGGATTCAAGAAGAGATTTTATTAAAAAGGCGGCGATGCTGGCTGGCGGTGCGGGCGCGGCGAGTTTGTTCCCGGAGTCGGTGCAGCGGGCGATGGCCATTGCGCCTAATCCGAATACGACCTATCTGGATGCGGAGCATGTGGTGATCCTGATGCAGGAAAACCGCTCCTTCGACCATAGTTACGGCAAGTTGCAGGGCGTGCGCGGCTTCAATGATCCGCGGGCGATCGACCTGCCGAACAAGAATAAAGTATGGCTCCAAACCGACCTCAAAGGCGATACCTACGCGCCGTTCCGCCTCGATATCAAAAACACCAAAGCGACCTGGATGCACGACTTGCCGCACTCGCGCGAGTCCCAGGTGGATGCTTACAATGGTGGGAAGTACGACAAATGGCTCACGTCCAAACGTTCCGGCCATAAAGAATATGCCGAAATGCCGCTTACGCTCGGTTATTACGAGCGGGAGGATATTCCGTTTTACTATGCCCTGGCCGATGCCTTTACGATCTGCGACCAGAATTTCTGCTCGTCGATGACGCCCACGCATCCGAACCGCTACTATCTCTGGTCGGGAACGATCCGCGAAAAGCCCGAAATGGACTCGCTGGCGGTAGTACGGAACAGCTACTTTTCGATTAATAAGCCGGTGAAATGGAAAACCTTTCCCGAACGCATGCAGGAAGCGGGTATCAGCTGGAAGTTCTATCAGAATGAGGTAGGTGCGGTGGTGCAGTTCCATCCCGGCGTCGGCTCGTGGCTGAGCAATTTTGGCTGTAACCCGTTGGAGCGTTATGCGCAGTACGGGGTGAAATACTCGAAAGATTTTATCCATTATGCGACTTTGGAGGTGGATAAAATCAAAAAGGACTTGCCCGCATTGAAGGAGAAACTGGACGGTGCAACGGGTGCCGAGAGGGACAAACTGACCAAATCCTGGGAGCAGCGCCACGCATTGCTGGCACGTCTCGAAGCGGATCTGGCCGAGTTTAGCGAGGAGAATTTTAAAAAACTGTCGGTGTTTCAGCAGGAGCTGCACCGCAATGCATTTGTGACGAATCGCAATGACCCGGACTATCTGAAACTGTCGTCGATCTCGTACAAAGACGGCGACCTGGGCAAGAAGATCGATCTTCCTAAAAGCGACATTTTCTACCAGTTCCGGAAAGACGTGAACGAAGGAAAGCTGCCAACGGTTTCATACCTCGCCGCACCTCAGAACTTCTCCGATCACCCGTCGGCGCCCTGGTATGGCGCGTGGTACATTTCCGAGACGCTCGATATCCTTACCAAAAATCCGGAGGTATGGAAGAAGACGATCTTCATCCTTTGCTACGACGAAAATGATGGCTATTATGACCACATTCCGCCATTTTCGATTCCCGACCCGACCAAACCCGATTCGGGAAAAGTGTCTGCGGGCATCAACGTCAAGGCCGAGTATGTGCCTTTGGAACAGGACGAAACCCAGGTTCCCAAAGCGAATGCGCGGGGTGGGGCGATAGGCCTGGGCTTTCGGGTGCCGCTCGTGGTGGCATCGCCGTGGTCGCGGGGCGGGAAGGTGTGTTCCCAGGTTTTCGATCATACTTCGATCATCCAGTTTTTGGAAGAATTTACGAGTCACAAGTCAAAGAAGCCGGTTCGGGAAACGAATATTACCGAATGGCGCCGGACGATATGCGGCAATATGAGCTCGGTTTTCCAGCCTTTCGATGCATCGCCTTATGAAAAGCCGAAGCCGGTAAACCGCGATGAAATCCTGACGACGATTCATAAAGCGCAGTTCAAAGCTGTACCGGCGAACTTCAAGGCGCTGAATGCAGCAGAAATCGGGAAAATCAATGCGAATCCGGTTGGATCGCCCTTTTTGCCTAAACAGGAACCGGGTACCAGGCCGTCGGTAGCGCTTCCTTACGAATTGTATGTTAATGGGGCGCTTTCCGGGGATCAGGCTGCATTTGAAATAACAATGCATGCTGGAAATAAAGCTTTCGGCTCAAAATCGGCCGGAGCACCGTTTATCATTTACGCCATGAATTCCTACGAAGGTGAACTGCTGCGGGTTTGGAATTATGCCGTGAAAGCGGGTGATACGCTGACAGAGAGTTTCAAGCTGGCTGGTTTTGAAAACGGCCAATACCATTTGCGGGTCTACGGCCCCAATGGTTTTTTCCGCGAGTTCGCTGGCGATGCGCAGGAGCCTGAGGTAGCGGTGTCATGCGGTTATGTTTTGGACAAAAACGGTAAACCGACCGGCGATGTGGAACTGGTGGCAGTGAATAAAGGGAAGAAACCGCAGGCGCTGAAAGTCACTGACAATGCGTATCAGCAAAAAGAAATAGGCGCAGGCCTGCCCGCAGACGGAACGGTTAAAATGCTCGTTCCGGCTTCGAAGAGCCATCAATGGTACGATTTCAATGTGCATAGCGGCGCGAAGAAGGGTGTAATGCGCTTCGCGGGCCGAGTAGAAACGGGTAAAGAGAGCGTCAGCGATCCGTTCATGGCTAATGCTGTAAGCAAAATCTGATTGAAAACATAAAGAAATCGCCGGGCTGGGCCTTATCCAATAAAACTCCAACCCGGCGATGCTACAAAGACTGCTTGCAATCTGCACGTTACTCACGCTGCTGTCGATCCAGACCGTTTCAGCCCAAAAAAAGAAAGGCACCGACAATATTTACGCCCGGCAAAACCTCATTGCCTGGTGCATTGTGCCGTTCGATTCCAAAGAACGCAACCCCGAGCAGCGCGCCGAAATGCTGAACAAGCTGGGTTTCACCATGCTCGCCTACGACTGGCGCGAGAAGCACATTCCCGAATTCGACGCCGAACTGGAAGCGTTGAAAAAGCATCACATCAAGTTGCAGGCCTTCTGGCTGTATTCAGGCCCGAACCCTGAAAACGACAAGAACCTGCCCATTATCCTCGATCTGCTGAAACGGCATAATGTTAAAACCGAGATCTGGTGTATGATCGGCGGGATCAAGGACATGGACAAAATGACCCAGCAGCAAAAGATAGAGGCGGTGGCCAAACCGGTGGCTTACATTGCAGATAAAGCTGCGGAAATTGGCTGTACGGTAGGGCTTTACAACCACGGCGGCTGGTACGGAATGCCGGAAAATCAGCTGGAAATAATGGACTATCTCAAAAGACCGAATATCGGGATTGTCTACAACCTGCACCACGCTGAGGAGGATATCGAGCGTTTTCCCACGTTTTTCCCTAAAATACGGCCGCATTTAATGGCCGTGAACTTAATGGGGTTAAAAAAGGGGAATCCTGTTAAGGTAGTTCCGGTGGGAGAGGGCGATGCCGAAGCCGAAATGATCCGCATCATACGCGAAAGCAGCTATCGCGGCCCGATCGGTATTATCAATGAAGAAACCGCACCCGACGCCGAGGTCGGGCTGACGATGAATGTCGATGGCTTAAAGAAAATATTGAAAGAACAGGGCGATGTTCAGGCGTTGAGAACTTATAAATAGGGAGGAAGAAGGCTATTGCTGCATTTCGCGGACTTCGGCATAGCCATCGAACTCGTAGATCGGGCAGCTGGCGGCGATGGCGGTGGCTTCGTCGAGGTCTTCGGCTTTGAGCAACAGAAAGCCGCCTACGATTTCCGTACCCACGTAGTGAATGCCTTCGCTGGGTTGCCCGTTTTTGATAATGCGGCCGTTGAGCGTCAGCCCGCTGCTGCCTGCCAGCTTGCCTTTGGCACCCCATTCGGCAAACCATTTCGACCAGTTTTCCCGATGCGCCGCAATTTCCGCCTCTGTATGTGAATCCTGACGACCATCAGGCTCGCGGAAAATGACAATGTAGTTTTTCATGGTTTTTCAGGTTGAAGAGAATTTTTCAAAAGTAGCAACTCCCTTTAACGTGAAAGCATGCGGAGTGCTTTTTTAATTACTATTTAATATTCATGTTGGTGCTGGTGCAAATCTCATGATTTGCACACACTATTCGCAGGCCTCCGGCCGGTCAGTACCGCAATATCTCTTTGCAGTATCGACCGGCCGGAGGCCTGCGAATAGTCGGCACGAAGGTGACCTTCGTGCCAGGATGACCTTCGTACCATGCGACGCATTTTACCGGGCGCGGTTCTGCTCCGTCTCACCGGTGGATTTGCTGTTAAACGTAATTTTTCCGGACCTCCCAAACCGGTACACCGCGCTGATGCTGAAGAATGCGGTAGAATAGGTGCGGTGATAGTAAATGTTGGTGGCGCCGACACTGTATTTGCCATGAACATGGCTTTGATGAAAGATATCGTTTGCTGTGAGCCTGATCTTCAATGCATTTTTCAAAAAATCTTTCTCCACACCAAGCGTTACCGTCGACCGGCTGAAATCGTTGTAAAGCCCTTGTGACCTTTCGCTTAGGTACCAGGCCATGAGCTGGATTTTAAAAATATGGTTTACATCAAAAGTATTGCTGGTGTAGGCGTAAAGCTGCGGCCTGGGTTTGGCGGTTTCGAACCCATATTCGTTGTCGATCAGTCTGTTGCGGCTTACCGTTACGGTGTTGGTGGTGCTCCACCAGGCGATGTTGAATGTCGCTGAGGCGGTAATGAATAGGGAATGCTCCCGCGCGAGGTTAATACCTTTTAAAATATAGCTGTTGGGCGAATCGCCGCGTAATGCAGCGCCGCTGAGCCGGTCTTTGGTGTAGGTGTAACCTGCGCGGACGTCGATCTGCTTGTATTGCAGGCCGGTTTCGAAAGTATGGATCTTTTCGGGCTGCAAATTGGGGTTACCCTCGATGGTCGTGAAAGGATCCTGGTAAATCACAAACGGGTTTAGCGCCTGGTAGCGCGGCCGGGTGATTTTGGAAACGTAGGATATGCGGCTTTGAAGGCCATTAGGGAAGTTTTTGCTGATAAAAAGGTTAGGAAAAACATTGAAATATCTGTCACCGATCACCTGCCCGCCACGTGCAGTGGTATTGAGCGAATAGTGGGTGTACTCACCGCGCACACCGGCCCCGAAACGCACGTTGTTTCGCAGGCTACCCTGGTAATTGAGATACGCGGCAGGTACTTTTTCGCGGTAACGGAAGTTGCTGCTCAGGCCTGGATCGGGCAGGAATGGTCCGTCTTCGGTGGAAACCATGAAATCGGTGCCCGAGCCATTATCGGCATAGCTGAACTTCGCGCCGGTTTCGAGCTTGCCGCCATGGCGGAACGCTTTCGTATAGTCGAGCTGGGTGCTGGAAATGCGGATGCGGACGAGCACATCGTTGAGCAGGTTGCGCAGGCCGGTACTGTCGCCGGTGACGCTGTTTTCGGCAATGCGGTCGTGCTGGTCGGTTGTAAAGCGCGCATACTGCGTGCCGACAAACAATGCCGAGCCGAGCGTGTCCAGTGAATGCTGAAAATTGAGGGTAATGGCATGGTTCCAGCGTTTTTCGTCCTTCGTGACGCGACTTTGGTAGAAGCTGCTGCCCTTCATGTCGGTGAGCGTATTGCTGCTATTCTGGCTGCCGCCAAGGCTGTTGAGGTTTCCTTTGTAACTTAATGAGATGTAGCTGTTGGTGCTCAGGTTCCATTGCGCGCCTGCGCCGAAATTGGAATAGTTACGCAATTTCCGCTGCCAGTCGGTGGTGAGATCGGAATGGAGGTATTCGTTGGGCGAGGGGCGGGTGCGGGTGGTGTGGAGTACTTCGCGGCTGTTGCCGGTTTGGAGGGCGTAATTGGCTTGCAGCGCCAGCTTGTTGCGCATGTATTGGACGTCCCCGAGGGTATTTAGCTCGCTGCCTGCAAATCGGGTATAGGCATACTGTTGCGTTACGGAGCCTGTCATGCCGCCGTCTACGTCCTGCTTTGTAATAATATTGATCACCGCCTTGCCTTCGGCATCGTACCTGGCCGACGGGTTGGGGATTACCTCCACGCGAGCAATACGGCTTACAGGGATGGCGGCCATCTGTTCGTAGGTAATGGCTTGTCCGTTCAGGAAGATCAATGCCTCTCCGCGCCCGGCCACACCGGCCCGGCCTTCGGTAAAGATAATGCCCGGCGATCTTCCAAGCAGTTCGGTAGCCGACGTACTGCCGGCCAGGATGCTACCTGTGACCTGGATTTCGGTAGTGCCGTTGGCGCCTTGCCTCACGAGCGGCGCCTGCCCGCGTACGGTCACGTCCGCGAGCGCTTGTATGTGCTCGCGCAGGAGGATGGTACCAAGGTCAATTTGCGTGCGGTTATTTCGACGGATGACAATGAGCGTGTCGGAAAGTCCGATACTGCTGAGCCGGAGTGCAACCGTTTCGCGGTCGATGCCGGTGAAGGCAATGCGGCCGTCTTCGAAAGGCGCGCCTTGCAGCAATACGGAGTCGGGCAGCGCCAGCAGGCGGGCATATACGGCGACCTGCTGCTGGTTGGCGTCGACTACGTTCCCGGCAACCGAATACCGGCTCTGGGCAATGGCTGTTTGAGTAAATAAAAAAAGGATGGAGAAAATGATGCCGGAAAGCTTCATGGCTGGTACTACGGATGGTTTAAGGCAAAAATCCAAAGCCGGCCGTTTCCGGAAGTATGTAAAAGGCAAATCAGGAGTACGGATTTATAAATCAGTACCGCTCTTGATTTGTAA
>DATMSL010000248.1:0-4496 GCA_035565435.1 Dyadobacter sp.
AATTTTTAATTAATACTGAAAATATTCACAATACTAAAAGGAAGGAAAGTGATATCCATATCGAAAATATCGATAGTTTCACCCATATTGCTGCATTAAAAGCCCTCAGCCATTACACACTAATATCTGACTACAAAGAAGTTATCCCCGAATTTGTCGAAAAAGAACTGATCCATGCCGGCCAGCTGCTCAACGGAATGGATGCCTCTGAAAACGATGTTACTTGGAATGATGCATTGGAGTATGAGCTCGACCTGACCGCCCAAAGGCTGTTTTACCTCTTCATGATGCAGTACGATAAGGAGGCCGTGCAAAGTGCCTGGAAGGGAATCAAGCATGCGAGCAAGGAGAAACGTGCCAACTCACTCGAATTGATCGAGAGCCTTTTGCCGCGTATGCTGTATCCATCGCTGCACGCATTATTTGAAAATATTTCCATTCAGAAAAAGCGCGACGCGCTGCGCCAATACATGGGAACAGTGGATCCGGGACTGTCATTAATCACGACAATTCTTTCGCAGGAAGAGCGGTCGTTCACGACCTGGACCATCGCGCTCGCCGTCGGCAAATGCGACATCACCGAGGCCGATCTGATCCATCTTGAAAAGCTTGCCAACCATTCATCGCGCCTGATACGCGAGGCCGTGCACGAACGATATGCAATCCTCGCCCTGCGCCCCGATCTTAAATTCTCGCTTCGAATCCCTATGAAACACGCCGAACCTACCCAGCAGATTTCCGAAATGGAAAGGGTGATCGTCCTCAAAAACACCCAGCTTTTCGCGCAGACGCCCGAGAACGTGCTCAGCTCCATCGCTCCGATCATGAAGGAGGTGACTTACAGCGACGGCCAGGAGATATTCGCCAAAGGCGATCTCGGCGATTCGATGTACATCATTTACACCGGCCAGGTGGGCATTTACGACGGCCCGAAACAGCTTGCATTGTTCGATAAAGGCGAGATTTTCGGGGAGCTGGCATTGCTCGATACGGAACCACGGTCGGCTACCACCGTGGCCGAAACCGACGCGCTCGTGTTCCGCATCGATCAGGAAGATTTCTTTGAACTGATGGAAGAACGCGACGAAATCCTGCGCAATGTGCTTCGCATATTGTGCCAGCGCATTCGTGTGCAGAACGAGAAAATGCGCCAGTTATAAGGTGCGTGCGCTGTTTTTGAGGTGCTGGAGATGCCGTTGCTTGGCGGCATCCCGGCGCGTCCGTTCCGAAGCCGTCCAGTACGAATGTGCTTCCAGGAACCTAACCTGCACCGCATCCCACGCAGGAATATCCTCCACCATATCCCTCACCTTCAATTCTTCGAATAAAGTGGCTGCAATGCCCTCGAAATCGTCGCGGCCGAGGTAATCCAGGTCGGCGTCGCAAATAATCCTTTCCAGCGTGTTTTTGGGGCTTTGCGGGATCTTGGTAGCCATAATCATTCCGCATATGGTTGCGATCTGCGCTTCTGTATAGCCAAATCCGGGCAATACCTCACGCGCGAGCACGCAGCCGGCTTCCTCGTGGCCCTGGTAGATGTTCATGAATCCGCTGTCGTGGTAAAAAGCGGCGGTACGGAGTAATGCGAGCGATTCTTCGTCGGTAATGCCCTCCAATGCAGCTATTTCAGCAGCTGCATTTACTACATCAATCGTGTGGTGGATACCGTGATAAAAAAGCGTGCGGTCCAATCCGTTTTCCAGCTTTTCCATCACATATTGTTCAGCCTTTTCGATTTGCATGGCTATTCGAGCACTTCGTAGATCAATACCGGGTTCGACTTGTTTTTGAGGTTCACCTCGCCCACCAGGCTGCATTTAAATGCTTCTTTGAGCTTCTCGTAGGCAGAATCCGGCACCACTACCTGCCCTGGTTTGGCGATGGATTGCAGGCGCTGGGCCACATTCACGACGTCGCCGATGACAGTATAATCCAGTCGCTTCAATGCGGCCGAACCAATATTTCCGGACACCATTTCGCCCGAGTTAATGCCTATCGAAACCTTCGGGAAATACCCCGACTGGTCGGACAATTCTTCTTTAAAACCATTGATATGATTACGAACCGCCAGTGAGGATTCTACCGCACGGTCGAGGTGATACTCACCGCGGAAAACGGCCATTACCGCGTCGCCCATAAACTTATCGACGTGCCCGCCCTGCGCGATGATCTCCTTCACCATCACATCGAAATACTTGTTAATCAGCTTTACCACGCGATCAGGCTGTTCTTTCTCGGAAATGGCCGTAAAGCCGCACATGTCCATAAAAACGACCGTTCCTTCGATGTTTTCGCTGGTCATAAGCGATTTTTCGAAAGTTTCCTGCGTCATGAATTGCAGCACCGAGGCATCCACATACATCCGCAGAATATCATTTTCACGAACCGCTTTCAACGTGTCCTTCAATTGCGCTACATATTGCAGCGTTTTCTCCATTGTGACCTCCAAATCGCGGAAATCGATCGGTTTTGTAAGGAAATCGAATGCGCCGCGGTTCATGGCGGTGCGGATATTGTCCATATCTCCGTAGGCCGAAACGATCACGGATTTCAGGATCGGGCTCAGTTCGCCCAGCCGCACGAGGAGCGTCAGGCCATCCATTTCGGGCATATTGATGTCGCTCAATACCATGTCGACGTCGGGATGCTCCGCCAGCATTTCGAGCGCTTGCAGGCCGTTTTCAGCGAAAACGAATTCATATTGCTGTTCGCGGATCTGCCGTCTGAACTTCTGCTTGATCAGCAGTTGCAGGTCGGCCTCGTCGTCCACTACGAGTATTTTGGCTTTCATAACAAGAGCAGTTTCTCTTTCAGTTCGTTAAAATTGACGGGTTTGGTCAGGAAGTCGTCGGCACCGAGCTGCATGGCCTGGTCGTGGTTCGCAGCATCGCCATAGGCGGTGATCATCATCACCTGAGGCGGAGCCGAAGGATGATCGGCCCGTATCTTTTTCAGCAGCTCGATCCCGCTCATTCCCGGCATATTGATGTCCGAAAGAATCATAACCACCTCCGAAGGATGGTTTTTCATAAATTCTAATGCTTCCTCACCCGAAAACGCGAACGAAAACTCGAATTGTCCGCCACGGATCTCCCGGCGGAATTTCTGCTCGAAAAGCGATTTAACGTCTTCCTCGTCGTCTACAACCAGTATTTTCATATTGATGTAAGGTTAATCAGGCGATAGGTATGGTAATGCGGAACTCCGTCTTCTCCCCTTCCACCGTATCCACTTCGAGCACGCCGCCATGGCCATTGGTGACGATATCATAGCTCATCGAAAGGCCCAGGCCGGTTCCCTGACCGGTCGGCTTGGTCGTGAAAAACGGCTGGAATATCTTCGCTTTTACATGTTCCGGCATACCCGTTCCATTGTCCGAAACCCTGATATATAGTTTGTTATCAAATTTTTTGGTACTGATTTTCACTTCCGGCTTGTAATCACCCAGTTGCCCCGCTTCGGTCAGTTTTCGCTTTTTCTCGGCCACTGCATAAAATGCATTGGTAAAAAGGTTGAGAAAAACGCGGCCAAGGTCTTGCGGCAGCACATTGACCGTCCCGATCATCGCATCGAAATCGGTCACTAAGGCCGCATTAAACTCCTTGTCCTTCGCGCGCAGGCCGTGATACGCAAGGCGCATATACTCGTCCGCGAGTGCATTCACGTCCACAGGCTCCTTCTCGCCCGACGACGCCCGCGAGTGTTGCAGCATTCCCTTCACGATGGAATCGGCGCGTTTACCGTGGTGCGTGATCTTCTGCTGGTTTTGGCTCAGGTCGCCGATAATGCCTTTAATATATTCCTTATCGTTAGCATCGATCCCGGTTTTGTCGATCTCCTCTTCCAGCTCCTGGCAAAGCTCCACGGAGACCTCCGAGAAGTTGTTTACAAAGTTTAGCGGGTTTTGGATCTCGTGTGCAATCCCGGCAGTAAGCTCGCCCAACGATGCCATTTTCTCACTCTGTATCAACTGGTTCTGGGTCGCCTTCAATTCTTCGATCGTCTTTTGCAGCTCTTCCTTTTGCTGGGTGAGTTCCTGCGTACGCTCTGCCACGAGATATTCGAGCGACAACTTCGTTTCCTTTGCGATTTGCTCTTCGCGTAACCGCTCTTCCCGCTCCTGTGTTAAAACTTTCTGCTGTTTCCGCGCGTAAAACCAGATGACAAAACAGAAAATGAATGCGAACGAAAGCGCGATCTGAAAAAACTGCTCGTAACTATGAAAAAACTTGGGAAATACCTGCTCGAAAAAATCGCTCACCATTGATATTCCCACAAATGGCAACACGGATTGGGCTGTGGACCGGATCGACTTGAAATCGTCGTTTTGGTTAAAAAACCTCACTAACCCGAGCAGTCCCAGGTTCCATATCCACCCAAACCAGTCGGGCGACTCGGCTATATAGTACGTCGCGACCAGCGAAAAAACGACGATACGCGCATACTTGAAAAAGTTATCCCATCTGGATGCGTGGTCCGTATGCTGCATGACGGAG
>DATMSL010000249.1:0-14075 GCA_035565435.1 Dyadobacter sp.
GTTACGTTGTAACGCTCGATACCCTGCTTGAACTGCGTACCAGCCTGCGCACCCGACTCTTGCTGGAATGCCTGCTCGGGGTCAATACCGATTTTAGCTTTGGTCCAAAGAATGATGTTGCGGCTGTAAACAGCGATGTTGGCATTTTGCAAGCCGAGGCGCTTCACAAAGTTGCTGGGCAAATCGTATCCGAGCGACACCTCGCGCAGTTTCACAAACGAAGCATCGAATGTAGCAGCACGGGTGAAATCCCAGGGATAGTTGTCGCCGTAGGGAATGTATTTCGTACCGGCCCCACCCAGGTTTTCAGTATAGCCTGTGATTTCGCCGGCTTCGTTGTATTGCGCAATCACACCCGGGTTGAACACCGCGTAGTCGTAGGTATTGCCTCCGTATTCAAACGGGAAGCCGCCATACTCTTTGGTAGGGCCACCCACGATATTGAATTTGTTTCCGGTAACTACCACCTTGTTGTTGTTCACGAGATAGTTACGTAGTTGGTCGCCGGTCATGCCGTTCGGGTTGATCAGGTTATCCAGGAAGCGTTGGGATTTCAGGTCGGATTCGCCGTAACGGTAAGTTTGCGATACGAAATTACCGCCCTGACGCCAGTCGAACGACATGTTCAGCGTGAAACCTTTGTAGGACAGGGAGGTTTGCAAGCCCAACAAGAAGTCCGGATTGAAGTTACCGATCTTGTTGCGGGTTTTAGAAGCGGAAACTGCCTGCCAGGAGCCATTTTTATCCAGAATCGGATAACCGTAATATGGCGAACTTTTATCCGTTACAGTCACCAGTTCCGCATCGTAAATATCACCGATCTTATCTCCTACATAAGTCCAGGCACCACCTTTTGCGTCGGTCCAGAGCGTGTAGAATTCAAGCCCATCCGACAATGACTTGATCGTCGTGCGGTTTCTCGACCAGTTGGCATTGATATCCCAGCGCCAGCCGTTCTTGTCGATCGGTGTTCCGCCCAGAGTCAATTCAAGACCTTTGCTTACGAGCAAACCAGCGTTGATGTTTTTCGAAGTAAAACCGCTGGATCCCGGGAGCTTGGTCGGGATAATCTGGTTGCGGTTCTCCACCTGGTAGTAGGTGGCAGTCACGCGGACGCGGTTATGGTAGAGGTTCAGGTCAAGACCATATTCATACGAAGTCGCGATCTCTGGTTTAAGGTCCGGAAGCAATATCGATCCCGATTTCGACAAACGGGTAATACCATCCCAGGCGCCTGAATTACCCAACGTCGCCAGCAGATTGTATGGTTGGGTATCGTTACCCACCTGCGCCCAGCTTCCTCTCGCTTTAAGCAAACTGATCTGGTTGGGCATCCGGAACATTTCGTTCAGCAACACACTCAACGAAGCCGACGGATAGAAATACGACCGGTTAGCCTTCGGCAGCGTACTCGACCAGTCATTGCGAGCTGTGAGATCGAGGTAAATCATGTCTTTGAAACCGATGTTAGCCAATCCATAAACGCTGAAAACGGCTCTTTCTGAGAGGTAGCTTGAAAATCTGAGGTTCTGCGGTGCGATGTTCGATAGCGTATAAAGTCCCGGAATAACCAGTCCGGTACCATTCCCACTCGCCGTGTTCACGTCCATGTTTTTCTGATAGCGGGTATTACCACCGCCCGACACCGAGAAGCTGAAATTGTTGACATCGCGCTTGTAGCTCAAAAGGAAGTCGGCGTTGCGCTCAAACCGTGTGAGGTTGATCACCCCGTAACCTCCGCGGCTGTCGTTGGTGTAGCTGTTCCCGATCTTCGTCTGGCGTTCTTCGCGGTAGGTATCGAGTGCGTAGCGGCCCATGAGGCTCAAATGCGGTGTGATCTGCCAGTCGGCCTTGAGATTCCCGAAAACACGGTCGCGGACGAAGCTGTTGTTGACTTCGTAAGCCAGGAACCACGGGTTATTATAATCGCCCGGGCCTTGCGACAGCTGCTGCAAGCCCTCTTGCCCCGGTACCCAGTAGTTGCGCAGATCGCGGATGTCAATGTGGGGAGACACGGCATACGCCCATTGCAGCGGGTTCGTACCGCGGTTGGTCGCCGGGCGGTTGTTGGAGTTGTTGCGGCTGATATCGACGTTCGTACTCAGCGTCAATTTTTTGGCCAGCTTCACCGCCGAATTGATATTCAATGAATTACGGAACAAATCCGAATTCGGGATAATACCGCGGTTGGTCATATTCGAATAGGATAACCGGTAAGTCACCAAATCATTGCTGTTCGAAATCGCCACGCCGTTGGTAGTGGTAATACCGGTGCGTACAAAGTTCTTCACATTATCCGGGTGCGAAACCAGTTCCGTCGGGATAGGATTCCCTTTATCGTCTTTGGGGCTGTTCCATTGAATGGCCTTGTAACCTTTATCGAGCTCAGGACCAACGCCGCCGGCGGACTTTTCGTCGATGATCAGCACGCCATCATCGTACGGGTTATTGTCGGGAGTAAACGGAAGGATACCCGTTGCAAACTTGTGATGCATGTTCAGGTATTTGTAAGGCTTGTCGAAGACGGTATTAGAGTTCACGGAAACCGTCATTTTTTTCGATTTACTACCATTTTTGGTCGTAATCAGCACCACCCCGCGGCCTGCGCGTGAACCGTAAAGTGCCGCCGCGTTCGGACCTTTCAGGATTGATACACTCTCGATGTCGTCGGGGTTAAGGCTTGAAATGGCATTGCCATAGTCAACCCGGTTGTCGTTACCTATCTGGCTCACGTTGTTCAGCGTATTGGCAATGGGCACACCATCGACTACGAAAAGCGGCTGGTTATCGCTGCTGAGGGACGTAGCGCCGCGAATGATCATACTTACCGAAGAACCGGTACCGCCTGTGGAGCTGATCGTAACGCCCGGAACCCTGCCGGCCAGCGAGTTCAGCACATTTTCCTGTGCTACCCGGCTGATGTCTTTGCCATTCACTTCCGCTACCGAATAACCCAGCGAGCGTTTTTCGCGCGAAAGACCCAAAGCCGTTACCACGGTTTCGTTGAGCGTTTCGACGCCTTCCGCCAGCACCACGTCGATCACCGACTGATTTCCCACGATCACTTCCTGGGTTTCATGCCCGATGTAGGAAAACACGAGAACCGGCTTGGAAGCCTCATTGACATTGATCGAGTAATTACCGCCTGCGTCAGTGGAGGTACCAAGCTGGCTCCCCTTCACCACAATGCTGACGCCGGGCAGCGCCGCGCCATCTATTTTCGAAGTAACTTTTCCCTTGATGGTCTTATCGAGATTTCTCGCCGCGAATGCCGGGCCGACGAGCAAAACAGCCACGAAAATGCATAGGAGCAGCTTTCGCAGGCTAGCAGTAAAATTTGGATCCATAGTTTTTGTGTTTAAGGTGATGGGCACTGTTCATGATACTGAGAAATAGAACTTTATGTTAAAAAAATAGAAAACACGACAGACTTATATAATCCGTGTAAGCGGTATTAATAACATGGTATCAGTGAGTAGCGGATCACCTTCCGCGAGGGGTGCTCACGGAAGAAAACTTCTTGAAATCCTGCTCACATTACTAGGGATGGTGTCGTTTGGGCTATTCTAACGGATTTGACTTTTTATTTCTGAACAAACTATTGATAGAGGAGAGTGAGTAGTTGTAAATTCTGTAATCTTCTATAATTCCTTCGGCCCGGCCTCACCGTTCGGCCGGTTTTCCTTCAACAAACGGTTGAAATAAATTTCGAGGGCGTCGGAGTAAGTTTTACCTCCTTCGTCGTCGGAAATCCCTGCGAGCAACTCCGCCAGTTCCTCCTCGGATATCTTATTGCTGATAAGCTTGTTAATCAAAATTTCAGCCCGGGAGAATGACATGGTGTTAGTTAGTTTTGGTATGTGACAAGGATACTCGTAAAGCTTCCTAACAGACTACTACCATAGTGCGGATTTTTCTTCCCTCGCCGCTTCTTTTTTGCGAAGCCCGCAGCCTGCAAATATTCCTGCTTTCGTTGGCGAAAACCGAAAAGCGCATTATGTTTGTATTTTTATTTAGATTATTTACAAATAATATGAAAAATCAATACATACGTGCTGAAAAAACCCTATTGCGTGTGGCCCACCTGCTTGTGACTTTACTGATTTCATTTCAATGCGCACTCGCAGTCGCTCCCGACAAGGGACGCGGCAATGTGCGGGGACTTGTACAAACTTCCGACGGCCAGCCAGCCGGTTTCGTCAATGTATCCATTAAAGGCTCCTCCAAGGGCGCGCTCACCAGCGAACAGGGCGACTACATGATCCGGAATATCGCGGAAGGCAGCCATACCCTCGTGGTACAGCTCGTCGGCTACGCAGCGGTGGAAATGCCCATAGAAATCGTGGCAGACGAAACTGTCACGGCGTCTGTTGTGAGCCTCAAAGAGAGTTCAAATCAGTTGGAGGAAGTGGAGGTGAAGGGCAATGTAAACCGGTTTGCCGACAAAGAATCGGACTACGTAGCACGACTTCCGCTCAAAAACCTTGAAAATCCGCAGGTTTATAGTACTGTTAACAAAGACCTGATCAGCGACCAGGTCGTGACCGATTTCAAGGATGCCTTACGGAATGTGGCAGGCGTGGCGCCTGTCAATAATCCGGCCGGTGGTACTGGTGCTACGATCCGCGGTTTTTCGGCTACTACCACAGTACGGAACGGTATGGCGGTGCAGATCTACCAGTCGGACCCGATCAACCTGGAACGGGTGGAAGTGATCAAAGGCCCCTCTGGAACATTGTTCGGTTCGAGCCTCGTAAGCTTCGGCGGCTTGATTAACCAGGTTACCAAAAAGCCTTTCGAGACTTTCAAAGGAGAAGTTTCGTATACCGCGGGAAGCTATGAACTCAGTCGTTTCACCGCGGACGTCAACACGCCGCTCAACACAGACAAGAGCCTGCTCCTCCGCATCAACGCCGCCGCGCACTCGGAAGGCTCCTGGCAAACTTTCGGCCACAACCGCCGCTACACTGCCACGCCAAGTTTGCTCTACAAGGTAGACGACCGTCTTACCCTCTCGTTCGACGCCGAACTGAATGCCACTAACCGCTCGACCGTGGCCTATTACCAGAATCTGAACAAAACTTCCTACAAGAATTTCAAGGACATTCCGGTCAGCACCAAAACATCCCTGGGCGGCGAGAACATCGACGCAGACCTTACCGCACTCAATTATGCACTCGGTGCCCGGTATACCATAAATTCCAAATGGACTTCCCAGACGAATATCGCCATTGGCAATAACCGCATCGAGCACAGTAACCAGATTTACCCAAACTGGACGAGCGACACGACTTTCAACCGAAATATCTCCAACTACGGCCCGCGCATTTTTACTTCCATCAATGCACAGCAAAACTTTACCGGCAATTTCAACATCGGGCGCTTGCGCAACCGCCTGCTCGTAGGCGTGGACGTGTACACATTCACGAGCCAGCTGCGCTACACCGACGTCGGAACGTATGATGTAGTGAATACCAACAAGCCTGTCCCGGGCATCAACCTCGAAAAGGTGAACGACCTCATGGCGGCCAAAACCAATTCCAATAACCAGACGCGCCTGAGCACATATAGCGTCTATACTTCGGACGTGATCAACCTGACCGAACGCCTAATCGTGATGCTGAGCCTTCGTGTGGATCGGTTCGTGAACAATACGACGATCACCAACGGTGTTAAAGGGACCAACGACTACAAGCAAACTGCCATTTCCCCCAAATTTGGTTTCGTTTACCAGCTTGCGCCCGAGCAGGTTTCGATCTTTGGTAATTACATGAATGGCTTCCAGAATGTCGCCCCGGTAGTGCAGCCCGACGGTACTATCTCTACTTTCAAACCTTTAAATGCCAATCAATGGGAGTTTGGTTTGAAAGCCGAAGCATTTAACCGCAAACTAACGGGGACTATCAGCTACTACGACATTGCGATCAACAATGCTACCCGTGTCGAAAACAGCTTTACGATCCAGGACGGCCGGCAAAAAAGCAAGGGTTATGAGATCGAGATAGTTGCAAACCCGGTAGCGGGCCTGAACATCGTGGCTGGCTATGCCAAAAACGAGAATAAAGTGGTGAAAGCTGCTGCATTCGAAGGCAATTACGTCGCACAAGTTCCGACCGACTATGCAAACCTTTGGGTAAGCTACAAATTTGCGGGCAAAACGCTCCGCAATTTCGGCCTCGGCATTGGCGGCAACTATGTATCCGACTGCTTTTTCGAAGCTGCCAACCTCATTACGATTCCAGGCTATACGCTGGTCAATGCGTCGCTGTTTTACGACCAGCCGAAATGGCGTGTGACGCTCAAAGGCAATAATCTCGGCAACGAGGTTACCTTCTCCAACTGGGGATTGCCGCAACCGCTCCGCCAGTTGTCCGGCTCGGTAACTATCAAATTCTGATCCTTCCGGGGCGCGGAATGCGCCCCGGAGCCAATCCTGCAACATGAGTAAATGCAATGTGTTAACGCATCCTGTTCTGCCCTAAATTCAAACTGGCAAAATAGTGCAAGCTAATCCGCGGCTGGATGAGAAAACTCGTCTTGGTCATGAAGCAGTAGAAATTGGCAAAATGTCCTACTTCCAGGCTAAGCAGTCGCTTGTAACTTATTCCTGCATTTATTCCCAGGAAATCACTGCGATAACTTTTATTTACGATGCTCGCATTAAGTCCCAAAAAAGGCCGCATCCTTCCGGGTCCGAAATACCGCCCCAGACCTACTTCGAGCGTTCTTAACGTCTTTTTGGACAAAGTTCCGGAGGAAAATCCCATGGGAAGGCCGGGTGTAAACAGCATGTTAGCTCTCACATATCGGTTTCGAAACCTGCGTGAAAAGTCAATCCGCAACCCAAAGCCATAGGTAGCCTTGTTGCGAATGACCATCTCCTCTCTCCAATTCTCAACGCCTCCGATGAGCTCTAAGTGAAAGTCAACCTTTGGTTTTCTGCCAGGTATTGGACACTGTCTTTGGTAAAAGACGCATTATACTACTTTATGTACGCTTTTAAATACTTTTCCTGGTACGGCGGCAACGGTTCGCGGAACCGCTCTGCATCCGCACATAGTTTCACGAGCTGCTTTTTATATTCATCGTAAACAACCAGGTAATTCCGATCCTCAACCGATTTGTAGAATGGATAGTAGAACAGCTCTTTCAGCTGATGCTGCTTTTCTATAAAGAAACGAGAATGCTGCGTCTGATCCAGGAATTCAAACAACGTTGCCGCTCCGCCACTCACCACTTCCTGCAAAAACACCGTCACTGAATCCCTGGCTTCCAATGACGGTGCGAGCATATACGATTGCATGAGATTAATGTTCAATATGCCGATTTTCCTGCTCTTGTAAATTTCCTTTGCCGTAACCAGTCCAAAACCAGCAACACTCTCAGCCGCATGTATCGATACCTCACCGTTCAGATTTTTAAACTCAATTCGTTCAGGACTCGTTGCCCAATTCTCATCCCGGACCAATCCGCGGATAGTGTCTTTTTCATTCGTAATGATGTACCCATCTACAAACTTACCCTGAGCGAAGGTTTGTGACAGTGTGGTAAGTTGAATTATTCCGAGATAAATGATTACATGATGGAAGTTATATGTATAGTGCTTCATAATGTGTGTTGAATGTGTTTTCATAGGTGTGATGAAAGTGTCTCCCGTTTCACACTAGTTAAGCTCCGGAGTTCAACTAGTGCTATGCCGGCAAACATATACTACTGCCGTCGGTATGAAACTATATAATTATCAAGCAGCCCTTTTCGACCACCAAACGGCCCGATGTTCGGCAGGAACCCCTATTTTTGCTAAAATTTTATCATATTAACAGAAAGTATCGTTTCTATACCGAAACTCGGAACCGTGAAGAATGAACCCTAAGAAGTGCTGTCAGGAGATTTACTTTCTGCTTTTTATCCTGCTTTTTTCCCATTTTGCCTCCGGCCAGACGGTCATTGCCGACAGTTCCGGCAATGTGATCGTGGGCGATATTACGGTGGAAGGGAACCATCGTACCCGCACAAGCATCATCATGCGCGAGATGGCAATCCGGCGGGGTGATTCGCTGACGACTGAAACACTCAAGGAAAAGCTCGAAATTGACCGCAGAAAGGTGATTAATACCAATTTGTTCGTCACCGTTGACCTACTCACGAAGCCTAATCCCGACTCGGTTCATACCGATGTCCGCATCGTGGTGAAGGAGCGCTGGTATTTTATCATGCTCCCGGTTTTCCAGCTCGCCGACCGGAATTTCAACGAGTGGTGGTACGAACGCAAGCGGGATCTTTCCCGAACCACTTACGGCGTATACCTCAGTTACGGTAATGTGACTGGCCGAGCCGACAAGCTCCGTTTCCTGGCCGAATTCGGCTTCATTCCCAAGTTCGAACTAGCCTATACGTTGCCCTATATCGACAAAGCGCAGAAGACGGGAATTACCGTCGGAACGTCATACTCCATTAATAAAAATACCGCATTCAGGACCTGGCGCGACAAGCTGCAATACCTCAGCAGCGAGGAAATCAACCGGGAACGGTTCTACACGTACGTGAGTCTGACGCGGCGTAACAAGTATTATACATTCCATTCGGTTGACCTCCGGTGGAGCTACCTCACGATCTCCGACACGATAGCAAAGCTTAACCCCAACTATCTCCTGAATGGGGATAAACGGCAACGTTATTTCCAATTGACCTACACGTACAGCTACGACAAGCGTGATAATGCGCAGTATGCATTGCAGGGCCAGACTGCCGGGTTACAAATTTCCAAAACCGGGCTCCTGCCTTCCGACGACGTCAACACGCTGTATCTGTACGGATCTTACCGTAAATTTATTCCGCTTGGCAAGAAATGGTTTTTCAACACCAATGTCCGGGGACGGGTATCGTTTCCGAAGCACCAGCCTTACACCCAAACTGTGGGATTAGGCTACCGCAACGACCTCGTGCGCGGATATGAGCTCTATGTGATCGACGGCCAGGACTATGCATTGGTCAAGAATGAATTGAAATACAGGCTTTTCTCAATACAAAAGCATTTTTCATTCATACCTGTGAGACAATTCAACACTATTCCGCTGGCGGCCTATATCAACACTTTTGCTGATGCGGGTTACGTCAAAAACAGCTATCCGGAGTTCAGTAATACCAAATTGGGTAATTCGATGCTATATGGTGCCGGGGCGGGCCTGGACCTGGTGACGTTCTATAATATCGTCGCGCGCTTCAATGTAACCCTGAATGGCCTGGGCGAACGACGGTTCTTTTTTAACCTTGCAAGAGAGTTTTAAACGCATTTCCCAAAGTTGTAAATATGTATAAATTGCAATTAACAGACGATCGAACTAGTTACAAGGCACGATAATTTCTCAACTTTATTTAACCGCATGACACAACCTCTACGATTATGAATACGCTGAAAAACGGAATCGCATTGCTGGCGATGGCATTACTCGCTTCGGCTTGCGACACTAAAACAAACGAAAAAACCGAGGCGGCGGCAGACTCGATAACCTTGCACGAAGCTGCTCCTGCTGACCTGAACAGCGATCAGTCGGCACTATTGAAAACGATCCTCGGGCCAGCCGAGCAGAATCCGGCCGGTGTAGTTCTGAGAGGCATTGCATTCGGCGATGCAGTTGCCAAAGTGAAGGCTACCGAAACCTTCGAGATGTTTGAAGAAGCACCCGACCACCTGGGATACACCTCGGAAACGGCTCAGTTGGAAACCATCGACGTGCAGTACTTTCTAACACCCGAAAAGAAGGTGAACAAAATCACGATCGACGTTTACCTGAACAGTCCGGATGCCACGAAACAGCTCTGGAACGCCAGCAAACGGTATTTTAGTGAAACCTATGCTTCCCCGAAAGAAGAAACCAAAAAGATCACCTGGAACAACAAGACGATCCGGGTGGACATGGAGGATGTTTCGGAAGGGAAAGATTATGGGCTGAAATTTCAATTCTTCCCGGCCGATAAAAACGTTCTGGCCGCCAAATAACACCTATGAAAAACAAAAGATCCATTATCCTGGGCGCGTTGTGCCTTATTGCACTGAATGTTTGTGCGCAAAAATCATCTAAAAAAGACGAGGTGATCACCATCGCTACCGACAAGGGTACGATGCGCTTCATTCTTTTTGACGAGACGCCGAAGCACAAGGCCAATTTCATTAAACTCGCCAAGGACAAATTTTACAACGGGCTCCTTTTCCACCGCGTCATCGACGACTTTATGATCCAGGGCGGCGACCCCAATTCCCGTAATGCGAAGCCCGACGAAATGCTGGGCCGCGGCGACAACGGCTACAAGGTACCTGCCGAAATCAATGGAAAGCTATTCCATCAAAAAGGGGCATTGGCTGCTGCGCGCGACAACAACCCTCAGAAAGAGTCCAGCGGATGCCAGTTTTATATTGTGGAAGGCCGCAAATGGAGCAAGGCTGATCTCGAAAAGCAATCCGCACGCGCAGCACGCAAGCTGACGGATGCTCAGAAGAAAGTATATGAGACCATCGGCGGAACACCGCACCTCGATGGCGCATATACCGTTTTCGGGCAGCTCATTGACGGTATGGACGTAATTGATAAGATCGCCTCGGTAGATAAAGACGAGCGCGACCGTCCTGAGAAGGACATTTCGATGAAAGTGTCTGTCAAGAAGATGAAAAAGAAAAAGATTACCCGCAAATACGGCTGGAAATACGAAGCTTAAATTGGAAAAGAAAAAAATCCTGATCACCGGCTCCAACGGGTTGCTAGGTCAAAAACTGGTGGAGTTGCTGGTTTCAAAAGCACACATTGAAACAGTTGCCACGGCCATAGGCGAAAACAGGCTGCCGTTCAGCAAGGGATACCGCTATGTTGCAATGGACATTACCGACCCGGAAGCCGTTGATCAGGTACTCGATACCGAGCGGCCCAACGTGCTGATCCACACTGCCGCAATGACAAACGTGGACCAATGCGAAGCAGAAAAAGATGCCTGCTGGAAGCTGAATGTTACCGCTACCGAAACGCTGGTAGCAGCCTGTGCGAAGTACCAGATCTTCCTGGAACACGTCTCCACTGACTTCATTTTCGACGGCACTTCGGGGCCTTACCGGGAAGAAGACATCCCGAATCCTATTAGTTTTTACGGATGGAGCAAATACGCGGCCGAAAAAGCCGTCAAATCTTCGGACATTGAATGGGCCATTGCCCGCACCGTGCTCGTATACGGGATCGCGCATGACATGAGCCGGAGCAACATTATTCTTTGGGTAAAAAAATCATTGGAAGAAGGCAGGGCTATCAAAGTGGTAACCGATCAATTCCGCACACCCACGCTGGCCGAAGACCTGGCCATGGGCTGCTTCCTCATCGCGGACCAGGAGGCGAAAGGCATTTACCACATTTCCGGCAAGGATTTCCTGACACCTTACGAAATGGCGCTCGCTACTGCTGATTACTTTGGACTGGACGCTTCGCTGATTTCTCCTACCGATGCCTCAACATTCACGCAACCTGCTCGCAGGCCGCCTAGAACCGGTTTTAATCTTACCAAGTCGAGGAATGTGCTGGGCTATGAGCCGCATTCGTTTCGGGAAGGGATTGAGATTTTGGCTGGGCAGATTTGAGGTTTTAATGCGTGGCATTAAGCTATCGTGCTATCTTCGCAAGGTCCAACTTAAACCCTGGAAAAACGAGCTCTCCTGAAAGTTGAATATCCAAGCTGGAATGTTCAACGATAGGGCTACCAGGTTCATAAACATATACTTTCCTGGCATATCTGTCGATCAGCCAGCCAAGGCGGCAGCCGTTAGCCATATATTCCTGCATTTTATTCTGCAAGTAAATAATGCTATCTGTTTTCGAGCGAACTTCAACAACAAAATCAGGGCAGATTGGCGCAAATCGTTCTTGCTCCGCTTCGGACAATGCATCCCAGCTCTCGCTGTTAACCCAGGCAACGTCTGGCGAGCGGACAGCCCCATTAGGAAGCGTAAAACCAGCCGATGAGCCAAAGACGATACCTGGATTGTCGTGCTGATCCAACCATAAACCGAGAGCGATAAGAATTTTGGAGCTAAGATTGTCAGATAAACTTCCCGCAGGTGACATAAAAATAATGTTGCCTTCGCTGTCACGCTCCAAGTTTAGCGTATCGTTCATCTGGCAAAAACGGAAGAATTCGTCCTCGCTCATGATATCTCCCACAATGAATGTAACAGGCGTGTCCATAACTTAACGATGTCTTTGGAAGTCTTTCAATAATGCTATTTCAAATATAACGATTTGCTACCAAGGCTGCACGGCAGCCAACAGTCAATTTTCACCGAATAGATTCGTCAGGATTAACTGCCGGCCGCCGCTTTCCTGAGGTTTAAAGTTTAATTATACAACAGCTCATAATATTCCTGTGCCATCCGGTCGGAGTTGAACGGCCTGGAAACGTCATTCATACTGTTCAAAATCATCTTTTGCCATTTCTTGGGTGCATTATAGTAAGTCGGAATCACCGTACTTTCCAGGGCTTTCATCAGATTATCGCAATCCTGCTTATTGATATCCGCTCCCTGGGCAACCGGCAGCAGAAATGCGTTATACCCGTCCTTCGCGAACTCGCAAATCCAGCCGTCAAATGTGGACAGGTTCAATGCGGCGTTCATTGCGGCTGTCATACCGCTGGTACCAGAGGCCTCCCGCGTCACGACAGGCGTGTTGAGCCAGATATCGGCACCGTCTTTGAGCAGCTTGGACAATGCCAGTTCATAGCCGGTGAGCACAGCCATGTTGGGAAACAAATGGCTTAAATAGAAGAGATGATTAAAGGTCGCAATCGCACCTTCATCTTTCGGATAAGGTTTCCCTGCCCATATCACCTGCACCGGCTGTTTTGCATTCTCCATGATCTTTTTAAACCTTTCGAGGTCCCATACGAGCATATCCGGTCGCTTGTAGGCTGCAAAACGTCGCGCCCACACGATCGTGAGCACATCCGGGTCGAACAGTTTTCCGCTTTGGTCAGCAACAGTTTTGAATAATGTTCTTTTCAACTCCTTTTTACGTGCAACGATCGCATCGATGTCTTTTCCCAGCCTCGCTTTTTCCAAGATGGGATCAACCCAGTAAGCATTGTTCTGCGCATTGGTAATGTGACCGATCGGTGCGATTTTGGGATGAGATTTCCACATTTTCCGCGAAACTTCCCCATGCAATTTCGAAACGCCGTTTGCTTTACGGCTCAGGCGCAATGCAGCCAATGAGTGGTTGAACACGCTATCCCCTATGCCGCTGACTTTTCGTACCGTTTCGAGGTCGAGACCTGAGAAAAAGCCCAGCCGATCCAGGAAATGAATGTCATGTTTCTCGTTACCGGCTTCCTCGGGCGTATGCGTCGTAAAAACGACCCGCTTCTGTACCTCAGCAGCTTTTTTATATTTTTTATACAAATAAAAAAGGGATGAAACCGCATGTGCCTCGTTCAAATGGTAAACTTCCGGCTCGTATTGCAGGGCTTCCAGCAGCCGCGCCCCCCCGATACCCAGCACCATGCATTGTGCCACCTTATACGTAACGTCGGAATCATACAGCGAATAACTGATCGCCCGCGTCGACTCATCGTTGCCGTCGGTGTCGGTTGTGAGCAGAAATATTGGCGCCGAACCGAATGTTTCCGGATCAAGGTAATAGGCCGCCACCCAAACGTTTCTGCCCATCATGGGTATCTGAAAACGGATTTGAGTATCGACCAGATAGGAGTACATTTTCTCCCGGAACTCCGGCTCCATACTGCCGTCTTTCTTACGGCCCTGGTCGTAGTAGCCATATTTCCACAGCATTCCGATGCCAACCAGATTCTGTTTGAGCGCGTATACACTGCGCATGTGCGAGCCCGCAAGGAAGCCCAGACCGCCTGAGTAAATTTTTAAAGCCTGATCGACGGCAAACTCCATCGAAAAGTAGGCCACTGATTTTTTGAACTGATTATCCGCCGCAAATGGGTGGCGGTAGGGAAGCCTGAAAGTTTGTTGTGACATTAGAAGCAATTTTAATAGAACAAAAGAATTGCATAAAAAACCCGGCCTATCGAAA
>DATMSL010000251.1:0-2291 GCA_035565435.1 Dyadobacter sp.
GTTCCGAAACACGGAACTGTCCTACAATGACGAACTTGCAAAGTGGGCCGAAGGCTACGGTTTCAAGGGTATTCTCGCCGAAGGTTGGGATCCTGTTCTTGAGTGGCGCAGCCCAAACCATATGTACCGTCCCGCGGGAACTCAAAATATCAGCCTAATGTTAAAGAATTATCGTTTAAGTGACGATGTCGCCTTCCGCTTTAGTAACCGCGCCTGGAAAGAGTGGCCACTTACCGCCGACACCTACACCGAATGGACGAATGCCTCTATTTCCGACAGCCAACTCATTAATTTATTTATGGATTACGAAACCTTCGGCGAACACCAGTGGGCAGATACCGGGATCTTTAACTTCTTCGAGGACTTCGTCAGCAAATGGCTATCTAATCCTGAGAATACGTTCTATACAACCTCAGAAGCGATCGCTGCACATGTGCCAGTCGGTGAAATTAGTATGCCTCATACGGTCACATGGGCGGACACGGAGCGCGATCTAACGGCATGGCTCGGCAATAATATGCAGCAAGAAGCCTTGCGACATCTTTACGATTTGGAGGAGCCTATTTTGCGCTCAGGCGACATGGCACTCATTGCCGATTGGCGGCGGTTGCAAACTTCCGATCACGTGTACTACATGTGCACCAAATGGTTCACCGATGGCGACGTTCATGCCTACTTCAGCCCATATGAGTCACCCTACGATGCTTTCCTTTATTTCATGAACGCACTAAGAGATGTCCGCTACCGACTAATGGAATACCACCGTCACGGAGGGCTTCATGGCTAGACCTATCGTTCTTAGTAATGGCGAGCTCCATGTTGGTATTAACAAATACGGGTTGGTTCACGACTTTTACTTTCCGTACGTCGGACTTGAAAACCACGCTGCCGGAAAATCGCTTCGTCATCGTGTGGGTATTTGGATCAACGGCCAGATTAGCTGGCTTGATGATCCGGGGTGGTCGTTCAAGTTCCGTTATCCGACAAATGCGCTTATCGGCCATACTGTTGCGAAAAATGAGAGCATAGGTATTTTACTGGAATTCGACGATGTCGTAGACGCCAATATCAGTGCCTTCATGCGCAATATCCATGTCGTCAACTTATGGGGAGAGGCGCGCGAGATACGGCTATTTATGCACCAGGCATTCGTTATTGGTGATGCCCGTAGCAATACGGATACCGCGCAGTATCTCCCGGATAGCGATGCGATGCTTCATTATCGCGGCAGGAGAGCCTTTATTATCGCGGGTACGCACGACGGCGAACCGTTCGATCAGTACACTGCAGGACTATTCGGTATTGAAGGACGCGAAGGTACGTACCGTGACGCCGACGACGGCGAGCTGAGCTTCAGCAGTGTTGAGCATGGGCGCGTTGATTCAACCATACGATTCGTACTTCACATAGATGCGCACAGCTCTACGCGCGTGCACTACTGGATTGCAGCAGGTACCTCGTCGCGCGAAGCGCTATATATCCATCGTCAGATAAAGGAAGACGGCGTACTGAAGCGGCTTCACATGACCGCTGATTGGTGGTACAAGTGGCTTGAACCTGCACGGGCGGTTGCCGATAAGATTCTTCCTGAACATAAAGAAAACTTCCTTCACAGTATGATGATAGTGAAGTCGCAGATCGACAAGCGGGGAGCTGTAATAGCAAGTACCGATACTACGATGCTGAACTATTCACGCGATGCCTACGCCTACTGTTGGCCGCGAGACGGCGCATACGTACTATGGCCGCTTATCCGTATGGGCTATATTGACGAGCCTCACCGCTTCTTCGAATTCTGTCGCCGCGGACTTCATCCGAGCGGCTACCTCATGCACAAATACCGTGCTGACGGCGCACTCGGAAGCAGCTGGCACCCTTATACGCACGAAGACGGTAGCGTGGCTCCGCCAATTCAAGAAGATGAAACTGCGCTTGTTTTGTTTGTTTTTGCCCAATTCTATCAAATGCACCCGAACCCCCGATTACTGCACGACTTCTATCACACGATGGTGCACCCGATGGCAGAATTCCTCGCTTCGTACATTGACGAAACGACAGGGCTGCCAAAGCCGAGTTATGATCTGTGGGAAGAGGTGTATCTAACTACCACCTACACGACTTCCGTAGTCTACGCCGCGCTTCTTGCCGCTGCCGACCTTGCAGAACTCGCCCAAGACGCCGACAGCGCTGTAAAATGGCGCTCGGCTGCCGATGATATCTTGGCTTCAGCACATAAGCATCTTTACAATAAAGACCGTAAAGCGTTCTACAAGGGACTAATTGTTAAAAAC
>DATMSL010000252.1:0-3265 GCA_035565435.1 Dyadobacter sp.
CCGCATCTGTAAATTAGATTGTTAGGAATTAAAAATGTCGTTATAAAATGACAAAAGTTTGGCTTCCTCCGACGCCCAGTTGTAATATACCTCCGCGGCTTTTCTGCCGTTCCTACCCATTTTCTGCCTAAGGGAACTGTCGATAATGCAGCATTCCAATGCTTCGCGCAGCATTTGGGCATTGTAAGGAGAAACGCAAAACCCGCATTGCGAGCCCTCGACGATTTGCCTGTAAGCCGGGAAATCGGACGTAACAACAGGCAACTGCAATGCCATGTATTCGAACAGCTTTGTCGGGAACGACTCCGGATAATCGGCCACCGGTTTCAGCAGCGCAATGCCGGCTACCGATCGCCGCGCATACCGTAATGCCGCTTTCTGATCGGTATAACCATGGAAGGTGATATTGTTCCTTACCTCCCGGTAGCCGGCTATCGCTTTCAGCTCCGCTCTATCTACCCGCACGGAACCGAAAAGGTGTAAATGGCAATCAGGATAACTGTTTTTCAAGAGCGCCAAGGCATTGATCATGGTGTCGAGGCAACGTTCCATGGACACAACTCCCAGGTAAAAAATCTCGGGCCTATGCGCGGGCACGCTCTCGTGCGCGTGCGAATTCATTACAGGCAGCGATACATAATTATGGATCACAGCGAATGGCTTTGCCAGGTTGTGGTATTCTTCCAGATAGGCATCGTCCGTAAAAACGCAGTGGAAATTCCGGCGTGCCAGTTTGTCGAAAAACCGGAACAGCTGTTTGAAAACCGGACCGTTATTGTATCGTTTGATCGCAAACTTCTTGAATAGATTTTCCTGTACTTCATACACTACTTTCGCTCCCGTCCATTGGAAAAGGAATGCCATGGGAATCAGCTCGGGCACAAAAATGTGGACAATATCCGGCCTCAACCAAAGACATTTGAACAACGCAACAGGGTGCGCTAACAGGATTCTGGGTAGTAACCGCCCGAATTTCGGCAGGTTGATCAAATGCAGCTTTTCTTTCGAGCCGCTTCGAAGATCAGGCAATGCACAAAACACCTCATAATAGCCTTGGAGCGAAGGCGCGATCTTGTACATAATGCGCGAGTCTGCCGACGGGTGCACCGTACTGAGCAGCAGCACGCGTTTCATGCGCGGGTTACGATTGCGACGCCCGACGAAGTTCCGATCCGGTCGGCGCCGGCTTCGATCATGGCAACGGCCTGTTCGAAGGTTTTAATGCCTCCGGAGGCCTTTATTTTCACCTCAGCAGGCAAAATTGACCGCATTTTACGGACCGTTTCGACCTCCGCACCACCCAGACCAAAGCCGGTCGATGTTTTGACAAAATCGGCTTTTGCTTCTGCACAGATTTCGCAAGCCGTATACAAATCGAACGAATCGAGGGCGGCGGTTTCAATAATCACTTTCAGCAATGCATTCTGTGCGTGCGCGAGATGAGCGAGTTGCTTCAATTCCTCACGAATGCTCAGGTAAGCCATCGACTTGAAGTGGGACAGGTTCATTACCACGTCCAGCTCGGTAGCGCCATGTTGTAATGCTTCACTGGCCTCGGCAACCTTGGTGGCGGTGGTAGAGTAGCCCATCGGAAATCCCACGACCGTCGCGATTTCAATTTTTATGGGACAAAATTCCAGCATTTCGACGACATATGGCACGTAAACAGGCGCCACGCACACCGCTTTGAACTGGTGTATCCAGGCTTCTTCGCAAAGCTTGCGAATATTGGTTTCGCTGGCCGTGGCCGAGAGCAGCGTGTGGTCGATGTAGGAAGAGAGATTATCCATAAAAAAGGAAAAACCCCACCGGAAAGGCAGGGTTCCACATAATATCAGTTGCTTTTTAAGCTTTGCTTTTTTCTTTTTTGGCAGCCTTTTTGGCAGGTGCTTCTTTCACTTCTTCCTGCGCAGAAACTTCTGCTACCGGTTCTGCTACTTCCGCTTCACCTTCGGTTGCTACAAATGCTTCGGGGATGTGTTTCGAAAGCAGGTTGTACCAGGAAATGACTTTCTTGATGTCCGATACATACACTTTCGAGCGGTCGAACTCAGGAAGTACCTCAGCAAGAAACTCGATAAGCTCTTTGTCTGATGAAGTTTTGGCTGACAATGTAACCTCTTCGCCGTGAATCTCACGGATTTTCAGGAACACGTCCGACAGGGCAACAGATTCTTCTGCACCGTCTGTAAAGATCGAAACGTCTTTCAAAACGGATACGCGCGCAGTTGGCCCGATCAGCGTTTTTTCACGTTTCTCGTCCAGGCTTTCTACGATTACGCCCGCACGGCTAGGTTTCAGAATGCGGAACAACCCTGGCTTGCCGGATACATTGGCTACTTCTTTCAACAAATCCATTCCTGTTGACTCTACTTTTTCACTCATCCTTTCTTACTATGGTTATATCTTGATGTTAATGTTGGATGCGGCAATTGAATTTTTGCGCAAAATAACGGAAAGATTGCCCGGGAAACAACCGATATCCTATTTTGTCTTCACAAATGACTGATTATAAGTTTCTATTGTCGCCAGTATGGGCTCCCGGCCCTCATTTTTCTCCGCCGACGTCACGTACATTTCAGGCACTTCTTCCCACATTTCGCTCATTTTACGTTGATAAGCTTCCACCTGAGCGGCTACCTGGCCGGGTTTGAGTTTATCGGCTTTGGTAAATATGATTTCAAACGGAATGCCGGCTTCGCCCAATGCGGCCATAAATTCCAGATCGACGGCCATGGCGCTGTGGCGGACGTCCACCAGCACGAAGGTGCAAATGAGGTTTTCGCGATAATACAGGTAATCGTGGATCATTTTTTCCCATTTGTCGCGCTCCACTTTGCTCACCTTGGCATAGCCATACCCGGGCAAATCGACCAGATACCACGCACCATCGATGATAAAATGGTTGATCATCTGCGTTTTTCCCGGTTGCTGCGAGGTTTTGGCCAATGCTTTTTTGCCTGTCAGCATGTTAATAAGCGACGATTTACCCACATTGGAACGTCCGATAAATGCATATTCGGGAAGGACGGGCTCCGGGCACTTCTGGTAATCGGAGTTGCTCATCACATACTTGGCTTCCTGAACTTTCAT
The DNA here is from genome assembly GCA_035565435.1 of Dyadobacter sp. GTDB lineage: Bacteria > Bacteroidota > Bacteroidia > Cytophagales > Spirosomataceae > Dyadobacter. The sequence goes on from DATMSL010000252.1 coordinate 3,094, forward strand.
GGTATTCTGGTGTTAATGAAGTTGCGAAGTTACCCTTTTTGAGCTTCCTATCCGCAAAAGATGCCGGATTGGCTCGCAGTCCATAATTGTGTAAAATAAAACAAAGGCGTATTTTCGTTATGGTATACGCAAATCAAAAATCTTATTATTCAAATGAAAAATCTTAAAAATC
>DATMSL010000253.1:0-12914 GCA_035565435.1 Dyadobacter sp.
GGATTGCTTGAAAAACACGTCCGCAAAGAGGTTAATGCTCCAAAAATTGGCCTGCTGGCATAGTTCGCGCAAAGGCGGCGATTTGTATTCGTCTATGATCTTCTTTGGATTGGGCGTAAGCAGCACTTCGTTGCCCGGTACCGGCTCTGCTTCCGCCACTACCACCCCATTGCCCGACAATGCATTCTTCAATGCGTAAGCGGTGTACCATGCCGGGTCAGGAATTGAGCCTTTTACCGTAAAAACCGCATTACCTGCCGGCACTGTGCCTGTGAGCAGCACATTGTTTCCAAGCGGGCTGCTGTAAATGATCGTCTGGTCGCCCGAACCACGCTCGCCCGTTGTAGCCTGATTTGTGAAGGACAGATACGGAAGCTCTGGTTCCGTACCGAGCACGGTCGTAGGATCTCCCGGCTCTACACCGGGTTTGAATTTGACCCGATAAAGGTTTTCGTTAAAATTAAGCCCCTGCACACCTGCTCCGTAATAATTGCCCATGTCGCCCCAGATCCAGGTGCTGGCGACAGCTTCTTTATCGAAAAACGAGGCGTCACCGATGACTTTGCCTTTAATGTATTTGATACCCGCTTTTTTGACCGCTGCTACCCACCGATTGATCATTTCCGGTGCCGTAGGATAACCTTTAAACCGGTCACTTCCGAGGGAAGGATCTCCGGTTCCATGAATGTAGAGGTTACCCGCGAGCGTGTCGCCGCGAAGAACGCCGTCGTATTCGAGGAAAGTCTGGAATTTGAAATCACCGCCAAAGAGCGCAAGAACCGTTGCCGTGGAAACGAGTTTCAGGGTTGAAGCGGATGGCAGCGAGCGCTCCGCATTCAACGTAAATACGCTTGTACCCTCTTTTACGGCCTTTACACTCACTGCCAACGAGCCGCTCCGCATGAATTCGGAGTTTTGGAGTTCGAGTACGGCATCACTGAAACGGACCAGTCCGGTACTGTCGATGACCTGAGCCGACACCGCTCGGCCTGTCAGGAGTATGCAAAGAAAAAGAAGGGTGGTTCTCATCATATTAAATATTCGCCGGACACAAATTTGATGCCGCATTGTCTAATCTAGTAACTAATGTCCGTATCTCAGGCTGTTTTTTGGTACTTTTGTAAGATATTAGACAAACGATTAGTAGTTTACAAAGAAAAGATACAATAGTGATATTGATTTTTCCGCCAGACGAAAAATGCAATATAGCTTTCACCCCATACTATTTATATGAAATTGACATTTTGGGGGGCTTCGCAGCAGGTCACAGGTAGTATGTTCCTTCTCGAATCGGACGACTACCGCATCCTGATCGACTGCGGCTCCGATTTTGATCTGGATGAGATCGGTAAGAAAACAAGATACGAACAACAGAAGAGTGTTTTCCCGTTTGAACCCAGTCTGATCAACACTGTACTGCTCACACACGCCCACATCGACCACTCGGGGAACATTCCAAACCTATACAAAGAGGGTTTCGAAGGACGGGTGGTTTGCACCGAGCCTACCATGGCCTTGACGTCGCTTTTGCTGAAAGACGCGGCCAACCTGCACCAGAAACGGCTCAACTCACGGGTTAATTCCAAGAAACGAAGCGGCAAAAAGAAGCGTGAAGTGCCGATGGATTATTATGTTGAAAAACATGTGATCGAGGCCATGGACAACTTCGTGCCCGTTGCATTCGGACAGCGCTACCGCATTGCCGACAACGTGACGGTGACCTATTATGCCGCAGGGCATTTGCTGGGCGCGGCACATATTGTTCTGGAGGTTTATGAAGATGGTGAGAAAAAACGGCTTTGCTTTTCGGGCGACATTGGCCGGAAGAACTATCCGTTGCTGATCGACCCGCAGGAAATACCGCAGGTGGATTACCTGATCTGCGAATCGACTTATGGAAACAGATTGCATGAAGACAAGCGCGGCACAGTGGAAACGCTGGCGGATGTGATCAAACGGACATGCATCGATATTCCGGGCAGGCTTATTATCCCGTCATTCAGCGTCGGCAGAACCCAGGCGTTGCTTTACACGCTCAATAAGCTCTACCTCGACCGCTCCTTCCCTTACATTAAAGTATTCTCCGACAGTCCGTTGGCACATAGCAGCACGAAGGTTTATCAAAAACATGCCCGAATGCTGAACAACGAGGCACGCGACTTTAAGGAAGAGAACGACATGCTTTTCGATTTTGAGAACCTGATCTACCTCGAAAGCGCCGACGCGAGCCGTGCGGTTTCGAACTATAACGAACCTTGCATTATCATTTCATCCTCGGGAATGGTGCAGGGCGGACGCGTAGAGGCGCACGTAGAGGCCAATATCGGCAATCCTTATGCGACGATCCTGATGATCGGCTATGCCTCAGAAGGGACGCTCGGATGGCGGCTTTTGAATGGGCAGGACACGATCTCTATTCGCGGAAAGCAGCACCCGGTCTTGGCTAATATTGAAAAAATTGACGTATTTAGCGGCCACGGAGACCAAAACGACTTAATTAATTTTGTAAAAATGCAGGATCCGGAAAAACTGAAGCGCGTTTTCCTCGTCCACGGAGAGCAGCAAAGCATGGCTGAATTCCAAAGTAAAATCCAGGAAATCGGCTATCATTCGGTGGAAACGCCGTTAAGGGGCACTACTTACGAACTCTGACCGCACCTGATCCCGCCCACTAATCACAGAACCTGAATTATGAGAACATACCTCGATTTTGAAAAACCTATGGCCGAGCTCGAACGCAAGCTCGAAGAAATGAAAACATTGGCGAATGAAAACAATGTGGATTTTTCGGACGCCATTGCGTTGCTGGAAGGCAACATCACCAACCTTCGAAAAGAAATATTTGAAAACCTCACGCGCTGGCAGCGTGTGCAACTCTCCCGCCACCCCGATCGTCCCTACACGCTTGACTACATCGAACTGATCTGTGATGAGTTCATCGAATTGCACGGAGACCGACAGGTGCGCGACGATCCGGCTATTATCGGTGGTCTGGCCAATGTCGGAGGGCAGTCATTCATGCTCATCGGACAGCAAAAAGGCCGTAATACCAAGCAGCGCCAGCACCGGAACTTCGGTATGCCGAACCCGGAAGGTTATCGCAAGGCATTGCGCCTGATGAAACTGGCCGAGAAATTCAACAAGCCTATCGTGACGCTGATCGACACCCCGGGTGCATTCCCCGGTATGGAAGCCGAAGAGCGCGGACAAGGTGAGGCGATCGCGCGCAACCTGAAAGAGATGTTCATGCTGAAAGTACCGGTGATCTGTATCGTGATCGGCGAAGGTGCTTCCGGCGGGGCATTAGGTATTGCCATCGGCGACCGTGTATTAATGCTCGAAAACACCTGGTACTCGGTAATTTCCCCTGAAAACTGCTCAGCGATCCTTTGGAGAAGCTGGGATTTCAAGGAGCAGGCTGCCGAAGCAATGAAAATCACCGCCAAAGACATGACCAACTACAAGCTGGTGGACGGCATTATCGCCGAACCGCTGGGCGGTGCACACCTCGACCACAAATGGATGGCCGAAGAGCTGAAAAGAACAATTCTCGAAAATATTGCCGAACTGGCGGCCATCAGCGAGCAGGACCGTATCGATCAGCGGATCGATAAATTCTGTGCAATGGGCGTGGTAGTAGAAGCGTAAGCATTTCCATGAAAAACGACCAAATCAGGAACATCATATTCGACCTCGGTGACGTCATTCTCAATATCGACGTTCCCATTGCTTCCAAATCATTTGCAGATCTGAGCGGACGGGAACAGCACGAGATCCTCGCGATTTTCAAAGAGAGTGAAATTTTCCGCCATTTTGAAACCGGTCTGATGGACGAACCCACGTTCCGGAACTATGTGCGTGAAATCCTGAATTTTCCTGATCTGTCGGACGAAGCCATCGATACTGCCTGGAACAGTCTGCTGCTCGACCTCCCGCCCGAGCGCGTGGAGCTGCTCAAAAAGCTGGCAACAAAATACCGGCTGTTCCTGCTCAGCAACACCAGTTCGATTCACATCACGCAGGTCAACAAAATACTGGAAGCATCGACCGGCGTTGAAAAGCTGGAAGATTTATTCGAAATCGTTTTTCTTTCTTATGAAATGGGCCTTATGAAGCCCGATCCCCGTATTTACCAGGAAGTGCTCGACAAAGCCGGTCTGAAAGCCGAAGAAACGCTTTTCCTCGACGACAATGCGGACAATATCCGCAGCGCATCGCAGCTCGGCATCGATACCATCCACGTCCAAAAGCCGGTCACTATTCTGGAATACCTCCAAGACTATGCAGTCTAACACGCGATCCCACATCATCCAGGCAGTCCTTTTTATCATCACCATCATCACTACGACGATGGCCGGTGCCGAATGGATGTTCGGGAATATATTCGGATTCGTTTACGACATGCTGTTTGTCCTGATCGGTAAACCGGACGGGAAGGAAGTACCTGTTCCCACAAAACCAATGGGTTGGGCTGAGTTCATACAAGGCTTCCATTTTTCGATACCATTCCTGCTGATCCTGACGATTCACGAATTTGGCCACTACTTTGTCGCGAAAGCGCATAAGGTAAGGGTTACACTGCCCTATTACATTCCATTGTGGTTTGGCATCTCGCAGAGCATCGGTACGCTCGGGGCATTCATCCGGATCACGGAAGTGGTTAAATCGCGGGTTAAATTCTTTGATATCGGTATTGCAGGGCCGCTGGCAGGCTTTCTGGCCGCACTAGTGGTGCTCTGGTATGGGTTCACCCATTTGCCTCCGCCGGATTATATCTTCAAGATCCACCCCGAATACGAGCGTTTCGGACTCAATTACCCTCAGTTTGCTTACGAAAACCCGGCTGGTAATCTCATGCTCGGGGATAATATCCTGTTCTGGTTTTTCAAAAACTACGTGGCCGACCCGGCGCGCCTGCCGCACGCGTATGAAATCATCCACTATCCCTATCTTTTTGCGGGGTATCTGGCCTTATTTTTCACTTCGCTGAACCTCATACCCATCGGCCAGCTCGATGGCGGCCATATTCTCTACGGCATGATCGGGAAGAAGCGTTTCAATGTTGTAGCACCAGTTCTGTTTGGTATTTTCGCGTTTTACGCGGGCCTGGGCGTTTTTCGCACCGAGTCTTTCGCGACCGGAAGCGACGCCGTATTTTACGAGCGGCTTTTCTACCTCGCTATTTACGTCTATTTTCTTTACATCTGTTTCAAACGCGCATTCGATAACCCGTCGACAGCGCTGATGACCAGTTTACTGATCGTCGTCGGCCAGTTCGCCCTCACCTACGTCCGCCCGGACTGGGATGGTTCCGTTAATTTGCTGCCATTTGTATTCATTCTGGGCCGTTTTCTCGGCATCCGTCACCCTGATACCGAAGATAATACCCCACTCGACACCCCGCGGTTCATTCTCGGCATCGTCGCATTTGTGATTTTCGTGATCTCGTTCAGCCCGACCCCATTTATTATTATTGAGTAAGTAGGAGATCAACGCGTTGGTTACCTTTTATCTCAAAAGGTAATATGTCTAATCACATTTCCCGCAGGCAATTCCTGACCACACTAGCCGCGACACCTGTCATGGCAAACATTGACGTTGCGGAACAGCCTTACACCTATTCTGTCAAAGGGAAAATCACTACCTCAGCGCTTGGCCAATCGCTCATCCACGAACACGTACTGGTCGATTTTATCGGTGCGGAGAAAATTTCGCCGGATCGCTGGAAGCATAGTCAGGTCGTCCGTAAAGTCCTGCCCTATTTACTCGAAATCAAACAGCGCGGCATTCAAACGCTGGTGGAATGCACGCCTGCGTTCATTGGCAGGGATGTGGTTTTGCTGAAAAAACTCTCTGAACAATCGGGGATGAATATCCTGACCAATACCGGGTATTACGGCGCTTCGGACAATAAGTATTTACCCAAATGGGCATTCACCGAAACCGCCGAGCAACTGGCAAGCCGCTGGATTGCCGAGTTCGAGCAGGGCATCGAAGGCACCGGCATCCGACCCGGATTCATCAAAACCGGTGTCAATAGCGGTACATTGTCGGAACTCCATCAAAAGCTGATCAGGGCGGCGGCACTCACGCATTTAAAAACAGGGCTCACGATATGTTCCCACACAGGTCCAGCATTGCCTGCACGGGAGGAAATTGAAATACTGAAACAATCGGGCGTGCATCCGTCCGCATTCGTGTGGGTACATGCGAGCGGGAACGCTCAGGAGCTTGAAAATGTAGGTCAAAGCGGCTGCTGGATCAGTCTGGATGGTGTGAATGTCGACAATATCAGCAAGCACGTGGAATTGCTCGCTTTTTTGAAAAACAAAGGCCGGCTGGGCCAGGTGCTGATTTCGCACGATGCGGGATGGTACCGGCCCGGGGAACCAGGCGGAGGTGAGTTTCGGGGCTTTACGACAATCTCCGACAAGCTGATCCCCGCTTTGAAGGCGAATGGATTTACAAAAGCCGATATTCACACATTGATGGTCGCTAACCCGGCCAAAGGATTTGCAGTCAACCTCCGGAAAGGCTGACGCTCCTATTTCTCAATGCGGAACTCCGTCCAGCCGTCCGGCCCGGTTTCCAATGCGAAATCGAAACCGTGATTACCCAGTATTTCACGGGTTAATGTAAGACCGATTCCCTGCCCGTCGCGCTTGGTGCTGAAAAACGGATTGAACAATTGACTACTTATATCCGGGTCGATCGGTTTTCCATTATTACGGACGACCAGGCGATCGCTCGTGGCGCTGATCCGCACTTCCTGACCGCTTTCACAAGCTTCCACGGCATTCTTGATCACGTTGATCAGCACCTGTTCCATTTGCCCTTTATCGACATTCCAGAACACATTCTCGTGTGATTCATTCATCACCTTCACATTTCGCACAGAAGCCCCATTCTGCATAAATATGGTCACATCCCGCACGAGCAAGCCCATATCCGTACGTTCCTGCACGGGCGCGGGAAGGCGCACTACGTCCGCGAAATTACGCATGAAGCGCGTGAGCTGCTGATTGCGCTCCGACGCAACATGCAATGCGTCCTTGATATCGCCATAGTCGGTATCCGGTAGCAAATGCGTCGTCGTCTGCAATATCGAATCCGTGGCGCCCAAGGTATTGTTTACCTCATGAGCCATCATCCTGATCACCTTGCCATATGCATTCTTCTCCGATTCGAGAATTTCGTTGGTCAATTCCTCGATCATCAGAAATGAACGCCGGAAGCCGCGGTCCATGAAGTGTGACCGCTGTGCTTTGAATGTAGCAATACCATTCGTTTTAATCATTCTGGATTCACCGTCCAGCAGGCCTGCGAGCTCGGCGAGCAATGGCAGGCCGGTTTCCTCCGGCTTTTTCCCAACTAATGCACCATTTTCCTGCCCAAATTGGCTTTTCGCCTTGCTATTCAGCGATTCGATACGGTCGTCATAATCGAGGATAATGATGGAAATGGGCGATGCCTCGATGAGTTTTTCCAGAAAAAAATGCTGCTCGTTCAGCTTGATCCGCTCCTCACGCAGCTGGTCAATCATCAAATTATAAACCTCTATCAGCACATCGACCTCCCCCTTACCCGTCGGGACAAACTTGATCGAAAAATCCTTGTCCTTAATGGCTTCTATTCCGGACTTCACAAATTGGATAGGTTGCATAAAATTGTTGTAGAGAATGATAGACATGCCAGCCGACAGCAGCAGAAACACTTCCGAGGCAATAAAAAGGGCCTTATTCTCAAATAGCAGTTTATAAACCAGCAGGACCAGTACCAGGTGTACTGCCGCGATGTAGGCAATGTATTTCGTCTTCGTGGACAACCTCATACTTCCTCCGAATCAAACGATATGCCAAACTTCTCCAGCCGCCGGTACAATGCAAAGCGGGTGATCCCCAGCGAGCGGGCTACCTTGCTGACCTTGTTCTGATGATACTGCATCGCCCGGACGATCATCTGGTATTCCATTTCTTCCAATGTGATGCTCCCCACTTCCGGCACGTGCTTTGGGGCCGACGCAGCATTGCCTGCATTTAAGTTACGTTGAAAATCGTCGATATCGAGCACATTATTGCCAGCCAGGAGTACTGTCCGCTCCACCAAGTTTTTGAGCTGCCGGATATTGCCTTGCAGCGGTAGTGTTTTGAGCCATTTCAAGGCCGCATTGCTGATTTTCAGTTCCGGCCGGTTGTAAATGGCTTTCAGGTTATCGGCAAAAAACGCGGAGAGCAGCGGAATATCGTCGGGTCGCTCGCGCAATGCGGGAAGTTTGACGGTGATCAGGTTAATGCGGTAATAAAGGTCCTCACGGAATGTGCCCTGCGCCACCATTTTCTCCAAATTCCGATTGGTAGCGCATATTACCCGCACATCCACGGTCCGGCTCTTGCTGCTTCCCAGCGGCTCGAATGTACGCTCCTGCAACACACGGAGCAACTTTACCTGGCTCGACAGGTCCAGCTCCCCGATCTCGTCCAGAAAGATCGAACCCCGGTGCGCCATTTCGAAACGGCCCATCCGATCGGTTTTGGCGTCGGTAAATGCCCCCCGCACATGCCCGAACAGCTCGCTTTCGAACAAGGTGGAAGAAATGCCGCCCAAGTTTACTTTCACGAATGGCCGCATTTTGCGCCGGCTGTTCAAATGGATCGCCTCGGCGACCAGTTCCTTACCCGTGCCGCTCTCGCCCGTAATGAGCACGGGTGCATCCGTAGATGCCACCCGGCCGATGGTTTCAAGGATATCGAGCAGCTTCGGGTCTTCGCCGACGATGTTTTCGAAATGATATTGCTGGTCCAACTTCCGCCGGCTTCCTGCCTGCAGCGCTGGTTTGGCCAGGTTCAGGATCGTGCGGATGGATTGGATCAGGTAATCGTTCTGCCAGGGCTTGGTCACGAAATCGGCCGCGCCTTCTTTCATCCCCTGTACCGCGAGATCGATCGTCCCCCAGCCGGTAATCAGGATCACCGGAATGGCCGCATTATGCTTTTTGATCCGCTGCAACAAATGCATTCCCTCCTTCCCCGACGTTTCGATCGAAAAATTAAGGTCGAGCAATATCAGCTCCGGCGTCACCGCTTTCAATATTTCAAACGTTTCTTCCGGCGACCCTGCCCCACGCACGTCGAAACCCTCCTTTTTCAAAAGAAGCAAGAGAGAAGTGCGGATGGCCAGGTCGTCGTCTACGATTAGGAGCATGGTGGTGTTTTATGAACGATGTTTTTAACGGCCGACGGCCGATTACCGAGCTGCTGTCAGGTATTGTCAAGTGTGGTCAGTGATGGTCAAGTGTGGTCAGTGATGGTCAGGTGTTGTCAAATCCTGTCAGGTTTAGTCAGATGCTGCCCGTGGATCACCAATGACAATACCTGCCTATAAATGACCACACCTGACTTTTTCATTCACTCATTCACTCATTCACACATTCACAAATTCACTACTCCTCATGCAAAGCAACGGCCGGATGTATCGTAGCGGCTTGCTTGCTGGGGAACCAGGCGCATAGTGTTACAATGATATAAATTACCACGACGGCAGCCAAAATCGCGGTGATGTAAATTTCCTTATCCAGGTCAAAAACGTTCATGAGCGGAAACTGTACCGCAAAAACAAGGCCGACAATAAGGCTGAACGTTGCCAGTACCCATATTTCACCGAGAAACTGGCCGGTAACTCCGGATTCTGTGGCGCCCATGGCCCGACGCAGGCCGATTTCCCCCTTACGCTTGGCAATATTGAGGTTCAAAACACCGAAAAGGCCCAATGCGACATTTGTAAGTAAGAAGCCGCTCACAATCAGGAATACCAGCACGGGAACCAGGGTCAGATTCTGACGAGTTTTACGAGAATCTTTGAGATAACCCACTTCCACACCCCAGCCAGGCAGCATCATCGCAATATCCTTCACCAGCCGTGCCTCAAAGTGCGCATCCGTGCCCGGTTTGGTTTTGATTAATATGTTCGCATTCCAACGATCGTTTTTTTCCAGCATCTGAAACAGTCCGGGACTATCCGACATAAACTCCCCTTTCGCCTTGAACTTGTCCACAACACCGACCACTTTATAGGAAGTCTTGTCGTCACGCTTGACGACCTTGTTCAGACCCGATTCGTTTTGGAACAATTTGTCTTCCATAGCCTGGTTAATTACAATCGGAATGAACTTGCCGACCAGGTCGCTTTCGGCATACCATCGGCCTTTTTTAAGAGGTAAATCAAGTACTTTGGCCAGCTCAGTGTCGGTGTAATAAAAGTCCCCGCCTACACTGACCTTGTTATAAGTTACCGAATTGCCTATCTGATTGGCCGAAAAAGGCGTATTGCTGCTCATGCGGCTTGCTGTAACCACTTGGGGATACGAGCGCACGCGCTGTATGGCACGTTGCAATTTCGGGGCGAGCTCGGTGGTGTCCTGGTTGGACGACAATTCAAGGTTCCACACTTGTTCGTACTGAAAACCGATGGGTTGCAGATAGTTACGCAGGTTAAAAACAATGAGCGTGAGTACGCCAAAAAGTACCATAAAAGCGGCCCATACCTCGATAATGAGGAGGGAATGCGTGCCTTTTTTATTCCATATCAGTTTGAAAAGATGTCGTAGCATGGCTATGCAAGATTAAAATGAGTGAATCAGACTTTCAGCGCTTCCGCTATTTTCAATTTCGACATTCTGAAAGCCGGCAAAACGCCCGACAGCAGTCCGAAAACGAGGCATACCAACACACTGATCAGGAACACCGACAGGTTGATAGTCAGGTCGGCATAGGCGATCCACCCACTGGAATTGATGAAATGGATGACCACTAATGTCAATATCAACGCAAACCCACCACCGATGAAAGTGATGAATACGTTTTCAATAATAAACTGCCACAAAAGCGCTTTCGAGGGTGCCCCAAAAGCCTTTCTGACACCGATCTCAGAAGCCCGTTCGAGAATGCGGCTTACGTTGACATTCACCAGGTTCACGGCCGGTAGCCCCATGATCATCAATAGTACCAGCCCTACGATCGCGTAAAGTGTAATACGGTCCTTTTCACCTCGTGTGAACATGCTGAGGAAATGATCGAAATAAGTGTCCGCTTTGACGATCAGCACATTGAAACGATTGTTGTCCGAATAGTCCGAACGTGGTATACGGGCAACGTAGCTGTCAAATTCTGCCTGCACAGCGGGAAGGTCGTCGGCGCTTTTGGTTAATACGATGGCCGCAAACCGACCGCGGATTCCCTTGTTCTCATAATTGCTTTTGGGAGCGGTATAGGGGAAATAGACATCCGAATAAGTATAAACCCTCGTTGGCGGGCTACCTTTTACGACTCCGATCACCCGATAGTTGATGTTTTCGATATCGATGGTTTTTCCGACCACTGTCTCTGCATCGTTTCCAAAATACTGCTCGCGCAGCGCATCCGTAATCACTACCACGTGGTCGCCGTTGCGGATGTTCGTTTCATCATAAGGCTTGCCTTCAAGGAACTTAAAGTCAGTCACCGACCAGAAATCGACGTCGGTGTATTTGGTGTTCAGCTTGATCCGCTTCCCGTTCGTGTAAGCATTCGAAAAGCTGAAATTGCTCATGATTGCGACGCGCTCAGCCGATTTGATCGACTTGGCATATTTGGTCAGAAATTCGAAAGAGGCAGGTCCCGACGACATTGTCATGTTCGCAGAATCGGTTTGAACAATGTTCGCAATGTACAGCGACCGGCTCCGTTTGCTTTCGGGATAATGTGCTCCGAAAAGATGGTCGAGGAAAGAAGTCACCACCATCAGTACCGTCAGCGTAAGCGTAATGCCGAACAGCGTGATGAAAGTATAGAAAGGATGCCGCAGCAATACCTTCCAGGCGATTTTTATATAGTTTGAGAGCATTAGTAAAGAATTTTGAATGACCGAATGACTGAACGACCGAATGACTGAATTTTGAATGAGTGAATGACCGGAGCGATGAGCGAATGGTAGGTCAAGTGTCGTGTTTAAATTAACCTTGACAATTTCCTGACTACTTCTAACCTCTTGACGACCATTCAATCATTCACTCATTCAGCATTAACTAACCTGCGTCCCGTCAAACAACCGTATCAGTCTGTCGGTCTTCTTCGCCATTGCCTCGTCGTGGGTGACCATGACGATGGTGGCGCCGTCGCTATTCAGTTTTTGCAGGATGCCGAGGATTTCGTTGCCCATGGCGCTGTCGAGGTTACCCGTAGGCTCGTCGGCAAGGATGATTTCGGGATTACCGACGATCGCCCGGGCGATGGCGACGCGCTGCTTTTGTCCGCCCGAAAGCTGCTGGGGAAAATGCTTCATGCGATTGCTCAATCCCACTTTCTCCAACGCCGCCTGCGCGAGCTCGCGACGCTGCTTCGCCGACGTATTCCTGTAAAGCAGCGGAATTTCAACGTTATCTATCACTGATAAATCATTGATCAGGTGAAAGCTCTGAAAAATGAAACCCAGCTTGCGGTTGCGCAACTCGGCCAGGTGTTTATCGGTATAACGCTCCACCGGAGAGCCGTCGATCTCTATTTGCCCTTTTGAAGGCGCATCGAGCAGCCCGATGATGTTCAGTAAAGTGCTCTTCCCGCACCCCGAAGGCCCCATAATCGACACGAACTCGCCTTTCTTTACATCAATGTTGATGTTGTTCAAAGCCAGCGTTTCGATCGAGCTGGTACGATACACTTTTTCTACGTTTTGGAGTTTGATCATGGCGTTGGTACTGGTATGTTGGACGCTTTAATTTTGAATGATTGAATGATTGAATGAGTGAATGAGTGAATAAAATGTCAAGTGTAGTCAAGTGAAATTGGTGTTGTGACAATTCATGACCACTCCTGACTCAATGACGACTTATTCAATCATTCAGTCATTCAGTCATTCAAAATTCACACATTCACACATGCACT
>DATMSL010000254.1:0-21835 GCA_035565435.1 Dyadobacter sp.
CAAGCGTTTGGGTTTCAATGCGGTATTCTATGGCGAGGTAATCGTAGGAAGCCATATGCCGAACCTGATGTATATGACCACTTTCGAGAACAAAGCCTCGCGTGACGCGCACTGGAAATCATTCAGCGACGACGCTGAATGGAACAAGCTGAAAACAAATCCGGAGTATCAGAACAACGTTTCAAAAAACACCAGCTTCTTCTTGTATCCCACCGAATATTCGGATATATAGCACCCGAAACGGTTCCGATCATTTTGAAATGATGAACAAGGCCAGGTACCGTTTCGGGCAGGCCGGTTCATCATTTTTTTGTTTAAAAACCCAACATATGAAAGCCGCTATTTTAAAAAATCTTCATGAGTCGCTGGTAATTGAAGAAACGCACAAGCCTAATCCCGGTCCGGGAGAGGCGCTTATTGAAATTAAAGCCGCATCGCTCAACCACCGCGATGTCTGGATACAAAAAGGACTTTATCCACGCATTACAACACCTATAATCCCTGGTTCCGACGGCGCAGGCATCGTAACGGAAGTAGGTGACGGGGTTGCCAAAAGCTGGATTGGGAAAGAGGTGATCATCAACCCATCTCAAAACTGGGGCGACAACCCTGATTTTTACAGCGAGGACCATAAAATCCTCGGTCTTCCCGACAATGGCACATTTGCGGAATATGTCAAAACGGAGGCGAAATACCTGGCCGAAAAGCCGGCGCATTTGTCATTTGAAGAAGCGGCCGCATTACCGTTGGGTGGGCTGACTGCCTGGCGCTCACTGATGACGCGTTGTCGGTTCAAAGAAGGCGATCGAGTGCTCGTAACGGGTGCAGGTGGAGGCGTGGCACTTTTTGCGATCCAGATCGCCATCGCTGCCGGCGCCGAGGTTTGGGTAACCTCCGGTTCCGACCAGAAAATACAGAAAGCAATCGAAATGGGCGCTAAAGGCGGGATTAATTACAAAAACCCGACCTGGTTCCGGGACTTGCTCGTGAAGGCACGCGGACCCAAGACGGGTTATTTCAATGTCATTATAGATAGCGCGGGCGGTCCTGGCTTTGCAAAATTGATCGATATCGCTGCTCCTGGTGCCCGCATTTGCTTTTATGGCGGCGGAACCGGTAATATCACCGACATCGTGCCCGCGAAGGTATTTTTTAAACAGCTTAATATTTACGGCAGCACCATGGGGACCGAGCAGGAATTTGCCGATATGGTGCAGTTTGTAAGCGAAAAGCGGATTGTGCCCATTATCGACAAGGTATTCCCACTCGAAGAAGCCGAGCAGGCGCTTCGTTACATGGACTCGGGGCAGCAGTTCGGCAAGATTGTGCTTTCGGTATAACCCTATTTCCGTACCGATTCGATAGCGGCCCGGACGCTTCCGTGCTCATCGAGTAATGATTGTGCCTCGTCGGGCGAAATATTCAGTTCATCAATGATCATACGCAACGCCCTGTTGACCAGCTTTTCATTGGTGAGCTGCATATCCACCATTTTATTTCCCTTCACTTTGCCGAGCCGGATCATGACCGAAGTTGAGATCATGTTCAGGGCCAGTTTTTGGGCGGTACCGGATTTCATTCGGGTGCTTCCGGTCAAAAATTCGGGGCCTACCACTATTTCTACCGGATATTCACAGGCTTTGGCTACTGCGGAGCCATCGTTACACACCACGCAGCCGGTGAGTAACCCGGCATTGCGCGCCTCATTCAAACCGCCGATCACGTAAGGCGTGCGGCCGGAGGCAGCTATACCTATTAGTGTGTCATTTACATTAGGTGCGTAAACCGCGAGGTCTTTCCATGCCTGGTTCCAGTCGTCTTCCGCGTTTTCCACGGCTTTGCGAATGGCAGTATCCCCACCGGCGATGATTCCAACTACCAGATCAAACGGCACGCCGAAGGTCGGCGGGCATTCCGAAGCGTCCACAACGCCCAATCGTCCGCTAGTCCCGGCGCCGATGTAGAACAGCCGACCGCCTTTTTGCATCCTGGGAACGATCTGTTCTACCAATGCTTCGATCTGCGGGATCGATTTCTGAACAGCATGAGGCACGGTCTGGTCCTCGCGGTTGATGGAGGTCAGAATGTTGTGGACACTCATTTTTTCGAGATCATTGTAGTGCGAAGACGATTCGGTTGTCAGCATTGTGGTTCGTGGTTTTTGGAATTCAAAATTAAATCTTTTCCGATAAGGATGTTGCACCGGGAGGAAATTTGGTATTTATCATAGATTAATAACAAAAAAAGCTCTGAATGTTTGGAAAATAAAAAGATAGGCTACTAATTTGTAACACCAAGTCGAAAACAGCGAAATTTCGCTAGACTCAAAGGTTCCGCTAAAAATGAAACTGACTCTTATCGTCCCGGTCCTAATTATCGTCACGCAATAGCGTGAGTGGGATGATAGCACATAACTGGCACCTCACTCACCTAACCGAGTGGGGTGTTTTTATTTTAAATACAATCATTCACCAATGGCGACAGAATTAAACAGATTTTCGAAGACCCTTACCCAGGAAGTAACCAATCCGGCCGCTCAGGCAATGCTTTATGGAATTGGCTTGAAAGAAGAAGACTTTGTTAAACCCCAGATCGGGATTGCCAGCACAGGTTATGAAGGTAACCCCTGCAACATGCACCTGAACGGCTTGTCGGTGTATGTGAAACAAGGCGTTACTGCGAACGACATGGTGGGCCTGGTTTTCAACACGATCGGCGTTTCGGACGGTATGACCAACGGAAACGACGGTATGCGCTACTCGCTCCCAAGCCGTGACATTATCGCGGATTCGATCGAAACCGTGGTGGCTGCACAATGGTACGATGGCGTGATCGCGGTGGTTGGTTGTGATAAAAATATGCCTGGTGCTATTATGGCCATGGCGCGCCTCGACCGCCCTGCCATTATGGTGTACGGCGGAACGATCCGCTCGGGACATTATAAAGGACAGAAACTTGACATCGTTTCGGCATTCGAAGCGCTGGGCAAGAAGTTCGCGAACAATATTTCTGACGAAGATTATAAAGGAGTAATTCAAAACTCGATCCCTGGCCAGGGCGCTTGCGGTGGGATGTACACTGCGAACACCATGGCTTCTTCGATCGAGGCGATGGGACTGAGCTTGCCATTCAGCAGCTCGTACCCGGCTACGCATGAAGGCAAGCAGGAAGAATGCAAGAAGATCGGTGCGGCCATGAAGAAATTGCTCGAACTGAACATTACTCCGAAAGATATTATCACCAAAAAATCACTGGAAAACGCATTGACGGTGGTAATGGCGCTGGGTGGATCCACCAACGCGGCGTTGCATTACCTGGCGATCGCCCGCGCTGCGGGTATTCCATTGACATTGGATGACATTCAGGCGATTTCAGACCGCACGCCGTTTATCGCGGATTTGAAACCTAGCGGTAAATACTTCATGGAGGATATCCTTGAAATCGGCGGTGTACCTGCTGTTACCAAGTATCTGTATTCAGTAGGTTTGATCCACGGAGATTGCATTACCGTAACGGGTAAAACAGTGGCTGAAAATCTCGCCGAGGCTCCTGACTTGAATTTTGAAACACAAAAAATGGTGTTCCCGATTGAAACGCCGATCAAGCAGACGGGCCACATTCAGGTACTTTACGGTAACCTGGCTCCCGAAGGTGCGGTTGCGAAGATTACCGGTAAAGAAGGTCTGACCTTCGATGGCGAAGCGAAGGTGTGCGAACACGAAACGGAGATCATCGAAATGCTTGCCAAAGGTGAAATTAAAGCAGGCCACGTGGTGGTAATCCGCAATGCAGGTCCGAAAGGCGGCCCTGGTATGTCGGAAATGCTGAAACCTACTTCCGCAGTAATGGGAGCTGGACTGGGCGATAAGATCGCATTGATCACAGACGGTCGTTTCTCCGGCGGTACGCACGGTTTCGTAGTAGGTCACATTACTCCCGAAGCATTCGACGGCGGTCCGATCGCCCTGGTAAAAAACGGCGACCGCATCAGCATCGACGCCAACACCCGCGTACTGACCCTGCACATTTCGGACGAAGAAATGGCAACGCGCAAAGCAGCCTGGGTACAACCCGCGCCGAAGTTTACAAAAGGTATGCTGGGAAGATATATCAGAACCGTGAAATCAGCCAGCGAAGGTTGTGTGACTGACGAAGCGTAAAATATCAAGGACAGAAATTCATCCGACTAAATAAAATAGAGGTCATGGGATTTAATGAAAATCAAACTGCAACAATTCAGGGCTCGGAACCGGTGGTTTCGGTGGCCAAGCCGGAGCTGATTAATGGCTCGCATGCGGTGATCCAGTCGCTGATTGCGGAAGGGGTGAAAACCATTTTCGGCTATCCGGGCGGCGCGATTATGCCGGTTTATGATGCGATCTATGACTATCAGGATCAGATCAACCACATTCTCGTGCGTCACGAGCAGGGAGCTGCACACGCGGCGGAGGGGTTTGCGCGTATTACGGGTGAGGTAGGGGTTTGCCTTGTTACTTCGGGCCCGGGTGCTACCAACCTTGTTACCGGTATTGCCGACGCAATCATTGACTCTACACCGATGGTCTGCATTATCGGTCAGGTGGCGTCGCATTTGCTCGGTACCGATGCATTCCAGGAGACGGACGTCATGGGTATCACGATTCCTATTACCAAATGGAACTACCAGGTTACCAATGCGGATGAGATCCCTGAAATCATTGCCAAAGCATTTTATATAGCAAAATCAGGCCGTCCGGGTCCGGTTTTAATCGATATTACCAAGGATGCGCAGCAGAAGCTGATGACGAAGCCTTTCGTACATAAAAAGACAGAGACTTTGCTGAGCTACCATCCGCGCCTTGCACCGAAAGAAGAACAACTGGCGGCGGCTGCGAAGCTCATCAACCAGGCAAAACGTCCGTTCCTATTCGTGGGTCACGGCGTGCAGATCGCCGGTGCGGAGCAGGAATTAATCCGATTCATTGAAAAAACAGATATTCCTGCCGCTTCGACATTGCTGGGGCTTTCCTCGATGTCGGTTGACCACCCTAATTACATGGGCTGGCTGGGAATGCACGGGAACTACGGTACCAACGTGCTCACCAACCAATGCGACCTCATTATCGCTGTCGGAATGCGTTTCGACGACCGCGTAACCGGCGATTTGAACCGGTATGCGAAACAGGCGAAGGTCGTTCACATTGAAATCGACCCCGCGGAGATCGATAAGATTGTAAAAGCGGATGCACCGGTAGTGGGTGACGCCAAAATCGCGCTGGAACAGCTGCTTCCATTGGTAAATGAGAACAATCATCAAGCCTGGATCGCGGAATTCAAGAAGTACGACGCGATCGAAGACGAGAAAATCACTCAGCCGGAATTGGCTCCTACCACGGAGAAAATCAAAATGGCGGAAGTGATCCGGACGCTTTCGGATAAAACCAAAGGCGAAGCAGTAATCGTGGCGGACGTAGGTCAGCACCAGATGATGGCAGCACGCTACTACCAGTTCAAAAAGCCTAGCTCGTACATTACTTCGGGTGGTTTGGGTACAATGGGTTACGCATTGCCTGCGTCATTCGGAGCGAAAGTGGGTGCGCCTGATCGTGAAGTAGTAGCGATTATCGGTGACGGTTGCTTCCAGATGACGATTCAAGAATTGGGTACCATCGCTCAAAGCGGTTTGCCAGTGAAAATCATCATCCTGAACAACAACTTCCTCGGAATGGTACGCCAGTGGCAACAGCTTTTCCACCAAAAGCGCTATTCGTTCGTGGAGCTGCAAAACCCTGATTTTATCACGATTGCCAAAGGTTTTGGCATCGACGGCCACACTTGCGCGAAACGTGAGGATTTGCACGCGTCGCTCGATACAATGCTGGCTTCCGACAAGCCTTACTTGTTGGAAGTATTGGTAGAGAAAGAAGAAAACGTGTTCCCGATGGTGCCAACGGGTGCCTGCGTAGCCGATATCCGTTTGGAATAATATAAAAGAGGAAGAAATTATGACATCATACACCATTTGTGTTTTTACTGAAAACACGATCGGCATTCTGAACAAGATCACCACGATTTTCACGCGGAGAAGGATCAATATCGATAGCCTGACTGTTTCGGAAACCGAGCGTAAGGGTATTTCCCGCTTCACGATCGTCATCCGTCATGAGTCGCGCGACGCGGTGGAGAAACTGGTTCGCCAGATCCGCAAGATCATCGAAGTACTCGCCGTTTTCGGGTATCTCAATGAAGATATTGCGTACAATGAGATCGCATTGTTCAAGGTTTCGACGCCGATCGGTGCTAAACCGCTCGATATCGAGACCATTAACAAGACTTACAAAGCCTGGGTCGTTTACTGGCACCTTACTTACGTGATCATTCAGAAGACGGGTACGGAAGAAGAGATCTTTGAATTTTTCGACTATATCAAACCCCACGAAATCCTCGAATTCGTTCGCTCGGGACGGGTGGCGGTGAGTAAATCGCCTCAGACACTGGTAGATTATCTGCCCGAAGCTGAGTGGGAGTATTACCAATAGTCGGCCAGTTTTTAGTAGTATTGCTTTTTAATTCGTAGTAAATCAATAATCCAATCAATAATCAATGGCAAAATTAAATTTCGGCGGGGTCGAAGAAGAAGTAGTAACCCGTGAAGAATTTCCACTTGAAAAAGCACGTGAAGTACTTTCTACTGAAACTATCGCTGTAATTGGTTACGGCGTACAAGGCCCAGGCCAAAGCTTGAACATGCGTGACAACGGTTTCAATGTAATCGTTGGTCAGCGTAAAGGTGGTAAGTCTTGGGACAAAGCCGTTGCTGACGGATGGGTACCAGGCGAAACCCTTTTCGACATCGAAGAGGCGCTTGCGAAAGGAACCATCATTTGCTACTTGCTTTCTGACGCTGCTCAGATCGAACTTTGGCCAACTGTTAAAAAACACCTTACTGCTGGAAAATCACTGTATTTCTCACACGGTTTCGGTGTAACTTATAAAGATCAGACTGGCATCGTTCCTCCTGCTGACGTAGATGTGTACCTGGTTGCTCCAAAAGGATCGGGAACTTCGCTTCGCCGCTTGTTCGTAGAAGGAAAAGGCTTGAACTCTTCTTTCGCGGTATTCCAGGATGCTACCGGCAAAGCGCGTGAAAAATGTATCGCAATGGGTATCGGTGTAGGTTCAGGTTACCTGTTCGAAACTGATTTCTACCGTGAAGTAACATCTGACCTTACAGGTGAGCGTGGCACTTTGATGGGTGCTATCCAGGGTATTTTCGCTGCACAATACGAAGTGTTGCGTTCGAATGGCCACACGCCGTCAGAAGCATTCAACGAAACAGTTGAAGAGCTCACACAATCGTTGATGCCATTGGTTGCTGAAAACGGTATGGACTGGATGTACGCTAACTGCTCTACAACTGCGCAGCGCGGTGCTTTGGACTGGTGGAAACCTTTCCGTGACGCTACCAAGCCTGTTTTCGAGCAACTTTACAACTCTGTAAAAAGCGGCGAACAAGCTACTATCTCGATCACCCGCAACTCGCAGCCTGACTACCGCGTGAAGCTGGAAGCTGAATTGGCTGAATTGCGCGAGTCAGAAATGTGGCAAGCAGGCACGACTGTACGCGGTCTGCGCCCAGAAAGAAACTAATTGTTTCAGAATAATTTATTGCAGTTGACTTAAGTCAACTGCAAAAGATAAAAATGGAGCTTTGCTTTTGGCAAAGCTCTTTTGTTTCAGAATCATTTATGAGCACTTCACATTCCGTTCCGACTCTCGATAACATCTTCCTCGCTGCCGAACGCCTGCGCGGGGTGATCAATCACACACCGATATTCTTTAATGCACATCTTTCGGAGCAGTATGGGGCTAATATTTATCTCAAAAGAGAAGACCTCCAAACTGTTCGCTCCTATAAAATCCGCGGCGCCTATAACAAGATGGCGAGCCTGACTCCCGAAGCTCTCGCGGACGGAGTCGTGTGTGCGAGTGCGGGCAACCATGCGCAAGGCGTAGCGTATGCGTGCCGGAAAATGCAGGTGAAAGGTGCCATTTTTATGCCTACCACCACGCCGGCGCAAAAAGTAAAACAAGTGCGACTTTTCGGTCAGGAATGGATTGAAATCCATTTGGTAGGCGATACTTACGATGATGCCTACCACGCTTCTATGGCTTACCGCGACAGTACCAATGCCGTTTTCGTGCACCCATTCGATGATTTACAGGTCATAGAGGGCCAGGGAACCGTCGGCCTGGAAATTTTCAAAGACGCCGATTTTAAAATTGATTATTTACTGATGGCGATCGGAGGAGGCGGATTGGCATCCGGCATTTCGACTGTTTTCAAACAACTTTCCCCCAAAACGCAGCTCATAGGCGTGGAACCGGAAGGCTCGCCAACCATGCACAAATCCATGCAGGAAGGGCACGTGGTAACGCTGGATAACATTGACAAGTTTGTGGATGGCGCGGCCGTGAAGCGTGCCGGCGACATTACATTTGATATTTGCAGTAAGAGTCTGAATCAAATCCTGCTTGTGCCGGAAGGGAAGGTATGCTCTTCGATCTTGCAGCTTTATAATGAAGAGGCTATCGTGGCCGAACCCGCTGGTGCATTGACAGTGGCCGCATTGGATTTGATTAAAGAAGATATTAAAGGTAAAAATGTAGTCGTGCTCATCAGCGGTGGCAACAACGATATTACCCGCACCGAGGAAATCAAGGAGCGGTCGTTGCTTTATGAAGGCTTGAAGCATTACTTTATTATCCGCTTCCCGCAACGCTCGGGCGCATTCCGCGAGTTTTTGAATGTACTCGGGCCGAATGATGATATCGCGCGTTTTGAATATGTGAAGAAAACCAACCGCGAGCAGGGTCCTGCATTGGTCGGCATTGAATTAAAGAGCCGCGAGGATTTTGCCCCGCTGATCGAGCGAATGGATGCGAACCGTGTGGTTTATGAGTATCTGAATGACCAGCCGGATTTGTTTCAGTTTATGGTCTAAAATAGGAGGGGACATTATTATATGAGCTCGGGTTTACGAAGAAAATCGCATTGTTTATTTATCGGCGTATTGGTTGCCGTGATAGCCGTTTCACGCGGCTTTGGCCAGGGGAAAATGTTGGAAAGCTACATTGTTTCGCCCGAAGGTGACACGACGAGGGGATTTATCCGTTACGACGGCTGGGGTACTAGTCCGATGACCGTTGATTTTGCCAAAGAGAAGGGGCGCATAGTGGAAAAAGTAGGCCCGGACGCGGCGGCACAGTTTTACATTGCGCCGCTTAACGAGCGCTATGTGAGCAAAAGAATCGGAATCCTGAATATCGATCTGAGCAAAACCTACGAACAGGCTCCCTCTCTCGAAGCGAAGGACTCGGTAACCGTTTATTTAAGACAGATAACCTCAGGCCCGAAAGCAACTTTGCTGGAATACCTGGACCTGGCTGAGCAATCGCATTTCTTTCTGGAAAAGAGTGGAAAGTTGAAGGAACTATACAATTATCCATTTTACAGACTCTCCGGCGGAAAGAAATACCTCATTCAATATGACGAGTATGTACGCCAACTACCGGTATTGCTCGCCGATGGTGCCGATAATGGTCCTGTTCGGGGTTATTCTGCAAGGGAATTGGGGCGTTATGTCGATCGGTATAACGGAGTGAATACCTCGGAAAAGCGGAATAAAAGTGCCGCAGCAGAATCGGAAATGGAGATAGATGCATTTGTGATGGGAGGTATCGAGGCGTGGGAGGAAACGGATGTCAACCTGGGTACAACGCCAACATTTGGAGCGGGATTGCGCGTAAGCCTGCCGAGGAGATTTCACAACCGGTATTTCAAAATTCTATTTGCGACAATGCCGGGCGTTTCTGTGAGCAAGGTATACAATTACATTCCGGACGAGAAAATCAGTTTAAACACCTTGGAGGTTGGTGCGGGGACTTACATCGGTTCCGGTGATTTCCGGCCTAATATCGGTTTCGAGTACAGCTTTCCCATGGATAGCTGGCGAACTTTCATTTTGGGGCCGCATGTTGGTATTTCGTTCCGGAGACAGTTCAGCCTTGAAGTCTCACATTTCGCGAATTTATCAACATTGGTTTCAGACGAAGTTACGTTTTTTAACCGCCCGCGCATTAGTTTGAACTACTATCTGAATCTAAACAAACTCTTCAAAAGCCGAAGATAGCCGCCTCCAAAAATGCTACGCGTACCATCCGACATAAGCTCCCAGGAATTCGAGTCCCTGAAAATTCAGGACATGACCTTCGTGGCTTACCGGAATGAGGTATACCCTTCCAAATACGATGTGTTTTTCGAGGAGCATGCGGTGATTGTGGTACTCGAAGGCGAGAAGAAATTCACAAGCCCCACGCAGGAAGTGCATGTGGAGAAAGGGGATATTCTGTTTATTCAGAGGGGCTTCTACTTAATGTCAGAGTCCATTCACGAAGCCTACAAAAGCCTGGTTTTTTTCTTTGATGAAAAGCTGCTGAAAGAATTCGTGGGGCTGCATCCGGAGCTTTTTGACGCACAAAAGGACACCGAGACTGTCGAATATCCGATTTTGCTTTTGAAGTCGGATGACAATTTTGAGAAGTTCATTCAATCGGTATTCCCTTATTTCCGCTCGCGGACTGAGTTGAAGAATCACTTTCTCAGGCTGAAATTCCAGGAGCTGCTGCTGCATTTGATGGAACTCGATAACTCAAACCAGCTGCGGGGTATCCTGTACAGTCTCTATAAAGGCGAAAAGGTCGATCTTTCGTTTTTGATGAACAGCTATTACCTGAAACCGCTCACATTGAATGAGCTGGCGCGACTTTCCGGCCGAAGCCTTTCGGCATTCAAGCGGGACTTTCAGGATGAATTCAATACTTCACCTGCATTGTGGCTAAAAAACAAGCGGCTGGATTATGCGGATTTTCTGCTGAGGAATAGTACCAAGAATGTGTCAGAGAT
This sequence comes from Dyadobacter sp., assembly GCA_035565435.1. GTDB lineage: Bacteria > Bacteroidota > Bacteroidia > Cytophagales > Spirosomataceae > Dyadobacter. The sequence goes on from DATMSL010000254.1 coordinate 10,946, forward strand.
CAGCACGGAGATCGGATACGAGAGCGTTTCGCATTTCATCAAGACTTATAAAGAGAAGTACGGGACGACGCCGAAGCGGCAGGGGTGATTGCAATAGTTTCTAAAAACAGATATTTTTATAAGGAAACATATCGACTGGTTATGGAAGCGAAGGGTATCTTATCAACATTACAAAGATCGAAACAGCGACTTTTCGAAAAGTATCCGTTGAAATCGATAGGGCTTTTTGGGTCGTATGCGCGCAATGAAGCAAGCAAGGAAAGTGATATTGATATATTAGTCGAGTTTGCCAGTCCTGTGGGCTTTGAATTTATCGACCTCGCCATTGAGCTAGAAGAAATACTGAATCATAAAGTTGATTTGGTTAGCAAAAAGGGAGTTAAGCCCGACATGCTCCCCTACATCGAAAAAGATCTGCTGTATGTCTGACATCCTGGTGCACGACTACGCGGGCATTGACTATGAGATAGTTTGGCGGATTATCTAGGTGCATCTGCCTCCACTCAGAGACGCCTTAGAACATATTTTGAATGGCTCCCAATAAAGATTTCCGCTCAAACGCGCTCCCCAAACCAAAATCACTATTTTTTGACCTATTACCGTTATACATATTCTTTTAATTATGCGGTAATTTGTAATGTCGGTTCTCCTTCTGAGAAAGGCGTTGATTATCAGCTCTTTCTTTGAAGCCTGAACGACGAGGCGAAATTCTAATTTTAATCAAAATGAGTAATCAAGCGAGTACCCTTTTCGACAAAGTGTGGGATGCCCACGTTGTCCGTAAAATCGAGGACGGTCCGGATGTGTTCTTCATCGACCGCCATTTTATCCACGAAGTAACAAGCCCTGTTGCTTTCCTAGGACTCGAAACCAGAGGCATTGGCGTGATGTATCCCGAGCGCACTTTCGCAACGGCGGATCACAACACTCCTACCATCAACCAGCATCTTCCCGTGGCTGACCCGCTTTCAGCTAACCAATTGAAAGCCCTCGAAGCGAATGCTGCGAAATACGGCATTTCACACTGGGGATTGGGCCACGCTCGCAACGGTATTGTGCACGTGGTAGGACCGGAAAACGGTATCACGCTGCCGGGTATGACCATCGTTTGCGGTGACTCGCACACTTCTACTCACGGTGCATTCGGCGCGATCGCGTTCGGTATCGGTACTTCGGAGGTGGAAATGGTGCTTTCTTCGCAATGCATTATGCAGCCTAAGCCTAAGAAAATGCGTGTAAACGTAAATGGCCAGCTGGGTAAAGGTGTAACGCCGAAAGACGTGACGCTTTATATTATCTCGAAACTGACAACTGCCGGTGCAACGGGTTATTTCGTTGAATATGCGGGTGATGTATTCGAAAATATGTCAATGGAAGGTCGTATGACGGTCTGCAACATGAGCATCGAAATGGGTGCCCGTGGCGGTATGATCGCTCCTGACGAGACGACTTTTGCCTACATCAATGGCCGCGAGCAGGCTCCGAAAGGCGAGAAGTGGGACAAGGCATTGGCTTACTGGAAAACGCTGAAAACAGACGAAGGCGCTGTTTTCGACAAAGAATATAACTTCGACGCAGCGGACATCGAGCCGATGATTACTTACGGTACCAACCCGGGAATGGGCCAGGGTATCACCCGCGCGATCCCTACTTCGGATCAGGTGGAAGGTGGCAAGGCTACTTACGACAAGTCGCTGAATTACATGGGCTTCCATGAAAACGAGAATATGCTGGGCAAGAAAATCGACTACGTTTTCATTGGTAGCTGTACCAATGGCCGTATCGAGGACTTCCGCGCATTCGCGTCGATCGTGAAAGGCCGCAAAAAGGCTGATAATGTGACGGCGTGGATCGTTCCGGGCTCGCACATTGTAGAAGCACAGATTAAAGAAGAAGGTATTCTGGATATTCTGACCGAAGCTGGTTTCGAATTGCGTCAGCCAGGCTGCTCGGCTTGTCTCGCAATGAACGACGACAAGATCCCTGCCGGTAAATACGCGGTAAGTACTTCCAACCGTAACTTCGAAGGTCGCCAGGGCCCGGGTGCCCGCACGTTGCTCGCAAGCCCACTCGTAGCAGCTGCCGCAGCGGTAACGGGCGTAGTAACCGACCCGAGAACACTGCTTTGAGGGCTTTAGGCGATAGGCTTTAAGCTATAAGCTTGTTTAAAACACACTATGAGAGATTTCAGGAAGTATGAAGTATGGCGGATTAGCCATGAGTTTGTTCTTGATGTTTACACCAAAACGCGAAAGTTTCCGCCAAATGAAATGTATGGCGTCACTTCGCAAATCAGGAGGGCTTCTGTTTCAATTCCAACGAATTTGGCAGAGGGGTGTGGCAGGACAACAGACTCAGAGTTCGCAAGATTCATACACATTTCATTGGGCTCTGCTCATGAGGTTGAATATCTCTTACAGCTTTCAAAGGATTTGGAATATCTTTCAGAAACGGATTATTTATCACTGAACGAAAGAATTAACCTGATAAAGAGGATGCTGTACAACCTGGAAAAAAGCATAACAAAAAAAGCCTAAAGCTTAAAGCTTACGGCATAAAGCATTTACAACCATGGCTTACGATAAATTCACCATACTGAAAAGCTCGGCAGTACCTTTGCCGATCGAAAACGTCGATACCGACCAGATCATCCCGGCTCGCTTCCTGAAAGCGACCAAACGTGAAGGATTTGGCGACAACCTCTTCCGCGACTGGCGCTTCAACGGCGACGATACGCCGAAGCAGGACTTCGTACTGAACAACCCTATTTACTCCGGCAAAATCCTCGTAGGAGGCCACAACTTCGGTAGCGGTTCGAGCCGCGAGCACGCTGCGTGGGCGATCTACGATTACGGATTCCGCTGCGTGGTTTCCAGCTTCTTTGCGGATATTTTCAAAGGTAACTCATTGAATATCGGTATTTTGCCGGTACAGGTGAGTCCTGAATTTTTGAACAAAATCTTCGAAGCGATCGAGGCTGATCCTAATGCAGAGCTGGAAGTGAACCTGCCAGAGCAGAAAATCACCATCGTCGCTACCGGCGAAAGCGAGTCTTTCGACATCAATGGTTATAAAAAGCATAACCTGATGAACGGCTTCGACGATATCGATTATCTGCAAGCTATGAAGGGAGAGATCAAGGAATTTGAAGCAGAGAGAATATTTTAATGGGCTGTCGGCGATCGGCAGTCGGCTGTCGATCCTGACCGCTGACCGCCGACAACCGACGGCTGACTACCTATGAACAGCCGCTACATAGAAATTATGGACACGACACTCCGCGATGGTGAACAAACCAGCGGGGTGTCGTTTTCCGCATCCGAAAAACTGACCATCGCCCAGATCCTGTTGCAGGAAGTGAAGGTCGACCGCATAGAAGTAGCCTCGGCACGTGTGTCGGAAGGTGAGTTTCAGGCGGTTAAGAAAATCACAGACTGGGCTGGAAAAAATGGTTTTCTGGATAAAATAGAAGTACTCACATTTGTCGACGGCGACGCGTCCATCAACTGGATGGTGCAGGCCGGTGCGAAAGTGATGAATCTCCTCACCAAAGGGTCGCTGAACCATTTGACCCACCAGCTCAAAAAATCGCCGGAGGCGCATTTCGAAGACATTCGTAATGTGATCGAACTCGCCGAAACGAAGGGCATTCAATGCAATGTGTACCTCGAAGATTGGAGTAATGGGATGCGCAATTCGAAAGAATATGTGTTCCAATCGCTTGATTTTCTGAGCACTTTGCCCGTCAAGCGCATTCTGCTGCCTGATACCTTGGGCATTCTGACGCCATTTGAGTCTTACACATTCATTAAGGAAATCGTCGAGCGCTATCCGAATCAGCATTTTGAATTCCACGGCCATAACGACTATGACCTGGGCGTTGCGAATGTAATGGAAGCGCTTCGCGCGGGCGTACACGGCCTGCACCTGACCGTGAACGGCATGGGTGAGCGCACAGGTAACGCGCCGCTCGCGAGCACGATCGCTGTGATCAACGATATGATGCCGGAATGCACGACGGCGGTGAATGAGAAGTCGCTGTACTCGATCAGCAAGCTGGTGGAGACGTTCTCGGGTATCCGCATTCCCGCTAACAAACCCATTGTAGGAGAGAGTGTTTTCACCCAAACTGCTGGTATTCATGCAGATGGAGATAAAAAGAACAATCTCTATTTCAGTAAACTGATGCCCGAGCGTTTCGGTCGTCAGCGTTTGTATGCATTGGGTAAAACTTCCGGGAAAGCGAACATCGAGAACAACCTGCGCGACCTGGGAATTTCACTTTCCGATGCGGACTTGAAAAAGGTAACGCAGCGCATTATCGAGCTCGGCGACCGCAAGGAAGTGGTGACGCCAGAGGATTTGCCTTACATTATATCGGATATTCTCGATAGCGACGCGATTGAGGAAAAGGTTGTCATCACCAATTACGTGCTCACGCATTCCAAAAACCTCAAACCTTCCGCCACATTGCAGATATCTTTCGGCGAAGAGGTTTTCGAGGAAAATGCGCAGGGCGACGGCCAGTACGATGCATTTATGAATGCATTGAAAAAGATTTACAAGAAAAAAGGGATCGAGCTGCCGATGCTGAGCGACTATGCCGTGCGCATTCCACCGGGTGGTAAGACGGACGCCTTGTGCGAAACGATCATTACCTGGGAGATCAACGGTAAGGAGGTCAAAACGCGCGGTCTGGATTCGGACCAGACGTTTTCGGCGATCAAGGCGACGCAGAAAATGCTCAACCTGATCGGCGTTCCCGAAAATAAGATTGAACCAATCGCTAATGCATTGTCGTAAGGCAGTGCATTTATTTGTTTATAATTTATTGATTATCAATTAAAACACTTAATGAAAAAGCATATCCTTATCGTTCCGGGCGACGGAATCGGACAAGAAGTTACAGAGGTAGGAAAGGCAGTGTTGGTAAAAATCGCCGAGAAATTCGGTCATGAATTCACTTACGACGAAGCATTGATGGGCCACGTAGCTATCGAAGCAACAGGTAACCCGCTTCCTGATGAGACATTGGAAAAGATGCGCAATTCCGACGCAATCCTTTTCGGTGCGGTAGGCCATCCGAAATATGACAACGATCCTACCGCCAAAGTTCGCCCTGAGCAAGGTTTGTTGAAAATGCGTAAGGAGCTTGGTTTATATGCCAATCTCCGTCCCATCAAGTTGTTTGACGAATTGCTAGGTGCTTCTTCTATCCGTCCTGAAATCCTGAAAGGCTCGGACATCCTTTTCTTCCGTGAGCTGACGGGCGACATTTATTTTGGAGAAAAAGGCCGTAAGAACGACAACAACACTGCTTACGACATCGCGGAATACAGCCGTTACGAAGTGGAGCGCATTGCTCGTAAAGCATTCGAAGCTGCTCGTACACGTGGCAAGCGTCTTTGCTCGGTAGATAAGGCAAACGTGTTGGAAACCAGCCGTCTGTGGCGTGAAGTGGTTCAGGCATTGGCTCCTGAATATCCGGACATTACGGTTGAGCACCAGTTTGTGGATGCAGCAGCGATGATGCTCATCAAAGATCCTAAGCGTTTTGATGTGGTGGTAACTGCTAACCTTTTCGGAGATATCCTTACCGACGAGGCGAGCCAGATCGCCGGATCAATGGGAATGCTCGCTTCGGCGTCGGTTGGAGACAGCACAGGTGTTTACGAACCGATCCACGGCTCGGCGCACGATATTACTGGTAAAGGCGTTGCAAACCCCTTGGCATCAGTGCTTTCTGCTGCATTGCTCCTCGATATTTCATTTGGTTTGAAAGAAGAATCGGAAGCAATTATTTCGGCGGTTGACAAGTTACTGAAAGATGGTTTCAGGACTCGCGACATCGCCGATGTAACCACCCCGGCAGAGAAGATTCTGAACACGCAACAAGCTGGCGAAGAGCTTTTGAAAAGAATCTAAAAAATTTCAAAGTTTTGCCAAACAATATTTGTTGCATTCAAAACTTGTGCTTTCTTTGCAGAAGAAAATCGCGGTGAGCGAAATTTCGCAACATGAATATGAGCCAACAAGATAACCTCATTCTCAATCTCCAACAGCTACCGTGAGGCGGGAAAGGTTATGTTTTGATAAGTTACAGACCCTTTCCCGTGACAAGGAAAGGGTTTTATATTGCCTGAAATATTGTTAAATTCGTGTCCCATTAAAAAATTAATACCCACCAATGAGTAATCGAGTTCAGATCTTCGACACTACTTTACGAGACGGCGAGCAGGTTCCTGGCAGCCAATTGACCACAGAAGAAAAAATCGTGGTTGCCACACAACTCGAAAAGCTGGGGGTAGATATTATCGAAGCCGGCTTCCCGGTTTCAAGTCCCGGAGATTTTCGTTCTGTGGTAGAAATTTCCAAAGCAGTGCGCGAGCCTATCATTTGTGCACTCTCACGTGCGGTACAAGGCGATATCGACGCAGCTGCGGACGCACTGCAGTATGCTAAACGGGCACGTATTCATACAGGTATCGGTTCTTCCGACATTCACATTCAGCATAAATTCAATACGACCCGCGAAAAAATCATCGAAAGAGCGATCGCGGCAACGAAATATGCTAAATCCAAAGTGGAGGATGTTGAATTTTACTGCGAAGATGCGGGCCGTGCAGATCTGGTTTTCCTTTCACAGCTGGTAGAAGCAGTAATCGGCGCCGGCGCGACGGTGGTGAATATTCCTGACACGACAGGCTACTGCTTGCCTGATGAGTACGGAAACAAAATCAAATACATTTTCGAACACGTTTCGAACATTCATAAAGCCACTATTTCAATCCACTGCCACAATGACCTCGGTCTGGCCACTGCGAACTCGATCGCGGGTATTAACCAGGGGGCACGTCAGGTAGAGGTGACCATCAACGGTATCGGTGAGCGCGCGGGTAACACATCGTTGGAAGAAGTAGTAATGGCATTGAAAGTGCATCAGGAGTTGGGTCTGGAAACAGGCATTAACACGCAGCACATTTACCCGACGAGCCAATTGGTGTCGAAAATGATGCGTATGCCAGTGCAGGCCAACAAGGCGATCGTGGGCCGAAATGCATTCGCGCATTCATCGGGTATCCACCAGGACGGCTTCCTGAAAAACAATCTGAACTACGAAATCATGAACCCGCAGGACGTGGGTGTCGATAAGTCTGACATCGTACTGACTGCCCGCAGCGGACGCCACGCATTGAAGCACCGCCTGGAATTGCTAGGGTTTTCCTTCGAAAAAGCTGCGCTGGACGAGCTGTACACGCGGTTCCTTGAAGTAGCTGATATCAAGAAAGAAGTAAACGACGGAGATCTGGTTGAGCTGGTACGTACAGCGGAAGCAGTTTAATTAGAATATCCTTAGAATTAGTTAACAGCTTGAATCTGAATTTGATGTTTTAAAGAATTTTTTGTAAGATTACATATTCAATAACATCCATCAGATTGCAAAAAGCCCTCGGTGATTCTGACTAAGGGCTTTTTCTTGTTTTACAGGATAATGGTGCGGTTGTGGTGGATGAATACACGGTCGTTGAAAACCAGTTTTAAGGCCTTCGAAAGCACCGCTTTTTCTGTATCCTTCCCCAAAGTTGCCATATCCGAAGCGGTTAGTTTGTGATCCACTTCTTTTACATCCTGCGCGATGATCGGGCCTTCGTCGAGGTCGTTGTTCACAAAATGTGCGGTAGCTCCAATGATTTTCACGCCGCGTTCGTAGGCCTGCCGGTAAGGGTTTGCCCCGATAAATGCAGGCAAAAATGAATGATGGATGTTCACGATGCGGTTCGGAAAGCGCTCGACAAATTGCGGTGTGATAATGCGCATGTATTTGGCCAGTACTACGTAATCGGGTCGGTAAATCTCCAATGTCCTTAATATAGCCTCCTCATGCTCTTCCCGGCTCTTATTTTCATGTGAAATAAAATGAAAAGGTATCCCAAACTTGCCTACAAGAGGTTGTAGGGTATTATAATTGCTGATCACGGCCATAATCGTGGCATCCAGCTCATTGAATGCATAGCGGATCAGCAGTTCGCCCAGGCAGTGGTGCTCCTTGGTGACCATCAGCACAATATCCTTGTTCTTTTTAGGATTAATGCGCAGGTTCAACCCTGCCGGCAATTCGGATTGAAGCGCTTTTAATAGTTCAGGAATATCAGTATCGCCTTCGAATTCGGTTCGCATAAAAAAATAGCGCGAAGGGCTTACGTACTCGTCGTTACTGATGATATTTTGATTGTGGGCAAAAAGAATGCGGGTAACATGATAGATCAAACCCTTGTGATCCGGGCCATCCATTAATAAGATATGTCTTTGGCTCATGAGAAGACTTGCTTGGAGCGCTTAATCGAACTTCAAATATACAACAGAAGGCGCGCTACTAGCGGCTCAATCAGAGTGCATTTTCATATTATTTGTAACTATTCGAAAGGCATGTGTGTTAACCAGAAATCGAGTAGTATATGAGATTATGGCAGAAACATTATTTATCCCGACAGATACAAACAGAGGTGAGGTTTATGAAGCGCTTTTTCCGCAAATTGAAGCGTTGATTGCCGACGAAAGTGATCTTACAGCTAACCTTGCGAATATAACCGCGGTTTTAAAGGAGGCTTTTGGGTTTTTCTGGGTAGGATTTTACCTGGTTAAGAAAGGACAGTTGGTGCTCGGGCCGTTTCAGGGGCCGATCGCGTGTACGCGTATCCCCTTCCACAAGGGCGTATGCGGCGCAAGTTACACGGGCGCCAAAACCATTCTGGTGCCGGATGTTGAGGAGTTTCCGGGTCATATCGCGTGCAGTTCAGCATCGCGTTCGGAAGTAGTGGTGCCGGTTTTTCACAGAAATGGAACCGTTGCAATGGTGCTGGACGTGGATAGCGACCAGCTCGACGATTTTAGCGAAACCGATCAGACGGCCTTGGAAAAAATTGCTGCACTGATAACCCGAAAACTCTGACATTAATAAAAAAGCCTCGCAAGCAATCCCGGCGAGGCTATTACAGGCAACAAAATGCTTTCAATTGGTGTCAGTTCAATGAGAACATGGGCAAGCGGAGCGCTACCACATTATTGAACATAAGCTTGGTTATTTTAGGATCCATATAATCGATCAACGGAAACTCCGAGACGAGCGACATTACTTCAAATTCAGTTTCTGCGCGAACCACACACCAGAGTCTGGAATAATCATCAGACAAAGCATAAGACATAAGCCTTCCTTGCTCCATCAGTTCATTAATCTTTTTTCTCTGAGCAGGTATTTTTGCTGTGAAATCTTCCGACATGACAGCCGGCAGCTGGATTTCAACCATATATTGGCTCATGGGGCGATAGATTTTAGGTTGTACTCTATTAATGATATGCGCCTCTGAATAGTTCCTTGGTATAAAGTACCCCACATTTGACAATAGTTTTTTCAAATGTTCCAACCATTTTGATAATGAGAGTGTCAGACAATTTACGACGGACGCGAAAGCGCAAGTCGGATCATAACGCAGCAGTAATCGGCTATCTTATGGGTAGAGGTGCTGAATTTAATTACAAACCGAACGAAGCACCCCTAACCTTCGGATGACGTTTAACGAACAGGAACTGGTGAAAGGCTGCAAGCAGCGCAACCGCATCGCCCAGAAACAGCTATATGATGTTTTTGGGGGTAAGTTGTTCGCTATTTGCCTGCGCTACACAAAGAACCGCGCTGATGCGGAGGACGTGTTGCAGGACGCTTTCATTAAGATTTATGAAAACATAGATTCTTTTAGGGCCGACAGCCCGCTGGAATACTGGCTTAGATCAGTAGTTGTAAACACGGCATTGAACCATTTGCGGCAGCAGAAATACCTGAAAGAACTCGACGATATAGATGTACACCATAATGGCTTGTCAGACAGGGAATTCACGCTGGGGAATTTCCAGATGCAGCAACTCATGGAAATGATCCGCGAATTGCCGCCCGGCTGCCAGACGATCTTCAATCTGTACGCGATTGAAGGTTACCAGCACAATGAGATCGCCCAGATGTTGGGTATCTCCGAAGGAACGTCCAAATCGCAATACTCACGGGCAAGGACATTACTTCAGCAGAAGTTGAACAAAGAAAAAAGATTTGATGATGGATCCGTCCAACATAAACAATTTTGAGGATCAGTGGAGAAAGGCCTTGAAGGAGGCTTCCGAAACCCCCCCACCGTCTGTGTGGAAGGGTATCGAGGCGCGTCTTGATAAGGAGCAGGAAAAGGTTGTTCCCATGTGGTGGCAGTCGCCGAAAGTATGGTACGCTGCCGCGTCGATCGTTGCATTGCTGCTGGTAGGCGGCGGACTTTGGTTGTCGGGTATTAAAACAGGTGATAAGCCACAAGTGGCTGTGAGTACGAAACCAACTGGGGCGTTTGAAAGTGAAAAGAGTGAAGCAACTGAGAAAGTTGCTTCCGCCAGCGAGAGCTTGAATACGGAGAAACTGGCGGCTGCGAGCGAACCCCGGGCTTCATCGGCAAAGCCAGGGCAGCAGCCTTCGGAATCGAAGATTAAGATCGCCGCATCGAGTCATGGGGATGCGGTTAGAAAAAGCGAAAACGCATTTGCCGAAGCAAAAAATTCAGCGGCTGAGCAAAACAGTGTAGCGGGTGCGGCTAGGAAATCTGCCGTCAACAACGGCTCAGTGAGTGAAGTAATCAACACGCCATCTGCACCTGTAGAGAACGCGCAGTCCACGGAAAGTGCGGTAGCAAAAGTGGCCGGAAACAGTTATGCAGCTGCAGTAGCGGACCAAAATCAAACGATTTCAGCACAACTGCTGGCATCTTTGCCTTACAGCGACCTGGACGTTTACGTACAAAAACGTCACGTTTTCTTCCGTCCTCAAATACAAATAGAGGAGCCTGTAAAAGAGAAGAAGCC
>DATMSL010000255.1:0-4960 GCA_035565435.1 Dyadobacter sp.
AAGGGGGCTGAAAAAAAACCTACCGGAGAATCAGTGGTACTATCCGGTTGAAAATTAGGACTTATTCTGGGTGCGGGCGGGCTGGAATCGGTGGCGTCAGGGTGGTATATTTCACCTATAACATCATCTTAATCCACTTACCTATGCACATCACAAAAGGATTTTTCACCTCCTTGCGACGCGCGAGCGGAGTATGCATATGTGCAATATGCATGTACCCGTCGCTGTGCGCCAGTGTCGTCGCGAAACCGGTCGCGGAGCTTGGCTATGTAATGCAAGCTGAGAAAACTATTACTGGGACCGTCTTAGCCAAAGAAGGGAATACGCCCATACCGGGTGTAACGGTCGTTGTCAAAGGAACCAATCAGGGCACGACAACCAATGCAGATGGCAAGTATACTATCGAGATCGCCGGTAACTCAGCGGTATTGGTATTTTCGGCCGTCGGTTATGTCACGCAGGAGCAGGAAACAGGCAATGCGAGTGTGGTTGACATCTCGCTGGCCACGGACCTGAAAACGCTCAACGAAGTCGTAGTGGTCGGCTACGGAACGCAAAAGAAACGGGACCTCACAGGCGCTGTGTCACAGGTGAATGCGACCCGGCTCGAAAACGAGAACCCGCAGTCGGTACAGGACGTGTTGCGTGGGAATGTACCGGGTATGAATATCGGGTTTTCGACCTCGGCGAAAGGAGGCGGGAGTGTCTCGGTGCGCGGGCAGAACTCCATCAATGCCGGATCCACCCCGTTGATCGTACTTGACGGTACGATTTATAATGGAGGATTGGAAGATGTTAATCCCAATGATATCGAGACGATTGACGTCCTGAAAGACGCAAGCTCCTCATCTGTGTTCGGGGCCAAGGCGGCTAGCGGTGTTATTCTCATCACAACCAGAAGAGGGAAGGAAGGCAAGCCGGTGATTAACGTGAACAGCAATTTCGGGTTCGCGGAAGTTGCCAGGAACCAGCCGGTGCTCAGTCCGCAGGGATTCATCAGTTGGCGGCAGGAAGTGATGCGGAATATCAATGCAACGGCCGAGCCCGCGCGCTTCGCCGACCCGAACCACCTTCCGGCCGGGGTGACTCTTGACCAATGGCTGGCCTTTGATGGTTCGACCGGCGACCCGACGACCGTCTGGCTCCAACGACTGGGCATGCAGCCTATCGAAATCCAGAATTACAAGGACGGTAAAAGCGTGGATTGGTATTCCAAAGTATTTCAGAAGGGTTTCAGGCAAGATCATACCGTAAGCCTTTCAGGACGCAACGACCGCATTTCCTATTATATGTCTTTGGGGTACCTGAATAATGAAGGCATTGTGGTAGGTGACAAATACAGCACTGTCCGGGCGCGTTTGAACATTGAAGGTAAAGTGAACAAACACCTGTCGGTGGGGATGAACACGCAATTTGCGCGGCGTGACGAAAGCCAGGTCCCGGTCAACTATGATCTGGCGCGGACGATTTCGCCCTGGGGCTCGGAATTTGATGCGAACGGCAACTACGCCTGGCGACCCAACGGCGAGGCCAGCGGCGGCAACCACCCTTACTATGCCCGTCAGTTCATCAGTCGCGACCAGGGCGCCCAGACACTAAATTCCGTCCTTTTCGCCAAGCTTACCCTTCCATTTGGATTCACTTACCAAATCAATTTTACACCCCGTTTCGACTATACACACCGCTATAATGCCGAATCTGCCAAGCATGCCGAATGGGCAGCTGAAGGTGGAAGAGCATCACGCAAGGATTCGACCGTGTTCAATTGGCAGGTCGATAATATCCTGAAATGGAATAAAACCATCGCCGGAAAACACCAGATTGATCTTACCTTCTTGGCGAATGCAGAGCGCTTTAAAAGCTGGCGCGATAGTATTTCCAACAAGGGTTTTGCCCCGACGGACGTTCTCGGGTACCACAATATCCAGGCAGGAGGCCTGCCGGTGGTCTATACCGACGACCAGACCAGTACCGGCGATGCGTTGATGGCACGCCTGTTCTATTCTTTCAGAGACAAATACATGCTCACGCTGTCGAGCCGGCGCGATGGCTACTCCGCTTTCGGGCAGAAGAACCCGCGGGCGGTGTTTTCATCGGCGGCAATAGGCTGGGTGTTTACGGATGAAGGATTCCTGCACTCCAAATGGCTCAGCTATGGCAAACTGCGGCTTTCGTACGGAAACAATGGCAATCGCGACATCCCGCGTTACGACGCCCTGGCCGACCTTGCCAGCGGAAAATACCTTCATGTGAAGCCGGATGGTACCGTGTATCAGGTCAGCCAACTCTACGTAAGCCGGATGGCGAACCCGAATTTGAAATGGGAGAAAACAAATGCATTAAATGTCGGACTCGACTTTGCGTTGTTCAACAACCTGGTAGACGGGAGCATCGAGTTCTACAAATCGACCACTAAGGACTTGCTGGTCAAGCGCGCATTGCCCAACGTGCTGGGATTTGACAACGTTTGGGATAACCTGGGCGAAGTGCGGAACAAAGGGCTGGAAATCAGTTTGAATTCCAACAACATGCGCCGCGAGAACTTTACCTGGCGCAGCACATTTAATTTCCAGCTCAACCGGAACAAAATCGTGCATTTGTATGGCAATATGATCGATATCAAAGACAGTAACGGAAAGGTAACCGGGCGCAGAGAAGCCGATGATGTTACCAACCGCTGGTTTATCGGTCATGCGCTCGACGAAATCTGGAACTATCGCATCCTGGGCGTCTGGCAGAAAGAGGAAGAAGCCGAAGCTGCCAAATACGGCGTGAAGCCGGGCGATTTCAAATTGAAAGATGTGAATGGGGACGGCAAGTTCACCAACGACGACAAGGAGTTTCTGGGTTATACGTCCCCTCGTTTCCGCTGGACGCTGCGCAATGAATTCAAACTCTTCAAAAGCCTGGATGTTTCGTTTATGATCTATTCCTACTGGGGCCAGAAAGGAACTTTTAACCAGATGAAAAACCGCGATGGCTTCGTGGACCGCACCAGCTCTTACATATTTCCTTACTGGACCGAACAAAACCGCCAGAACGAATGGGCGAGGCTGTATTCCAGCGAGGGGTCGGCAACAGGTTATGCAGTTTACAGGAGCAAATCATTTGTCCGGTTTGAAAACCTCTCCGTGGCTTACACCGTGCCGAAAGCCGTTTCGCAGAAAGTGGCCGTTCAAAACCTGCGTATTTATGGTAACGTCCGCAACATCGGCTTCTGGGCGCCCCAATGGAATTTCTGGGACCCTGAAAATGGTACGAACGGAACGACTAACAACAGCATTGCCACATCGGTACCAAGCCCGAGGATTTATACCATCGGGTTGGACATCACCCTGTAATCACTATCACACAAAACTATATGGATTATGTTTAACCAAACTTCAAAATATATACTGGCATTGGGCCTGTTGAGCGTAGGAGCTGCGATTACGTCCTGTAAGGAAACGTGGCTGAAACCCGAACCGCTTTCGTTTTATGAGCCGGACCTGACATTCAAAGATCTCGGCGGGTTGAAAGCGACACTCGTTGCCTGCGAGCGTAACCTGCGCCTGGAATGGTATGGCGACGCCATGCCGATGATCACCGAATCGATATTCTCGGATATCGCCGTCGAAGGTACAACTGATAAATCAGGCCCCGCGCAAAACCTGAACCTCCTCATTACACCCGATGCGCAGTTAAATCACATTGATTACAATCGCATCGGCTGGTATTGGCTGGAAGGTTATAAAGGGATAAAGTACGCCAATACGGCTATTTCCCGCATTGATTTGCCTACGTACAAAAACGAGCAGGAGAAAAATGAACTGCTGGGCGCGGCCTATTTTCACCGCGCTGCGCGGTATTACCGGCTGACGCAGCAATTCGGCGATGTTCCGTTGATTCTGAAAGAAATTAACGGCCCTAAACTGGATTTTCAAACCACCAAGCGGGAGGTAATCCTCAAAAAAATGAAGGAAGACCTCGAATTTGCCGAGCAATGGGTACCGGCGGTAACCGACAAGGGAATGGTGAACAAGGGCTCGGTGAGCCATTTGCTAACGAAGGTGAATCTGGCATTGGGACTGTTTGATGATGCGATCAAATCTGCGACGAATGTGATTGACGGCGGTACGCACAAACTGATGACCTCCCGGTTCGGAGCTACTGCCAATGATGCAAGCCGGAATGTGATCTGGGACCTGCACAGGCCTCAGAACAAGGCCATCGCAGCGAATACCGAAGGGCTAATGCTGGTGATTGACCGGCTGAATATCGAGGGGAATGTTGAGGGGGGAATGCTCATCATGCGCAATGCTGTGCCATTCTGGTTCAACAATATCAACACACCGAATGGAAACCGGGGCACGATAGATACGTACGGTATTGAGATTGATCAGGTCGTAAAATACGGCCGCGGGATCGGACGTTTGCGTCCAACGGATTATTCTCAAAACCAGATTTGGGATGACAAAAACGACCTGCGCCACGCACCCGGTAACTGGACGCGCATGGAGGATATTTTGTACAATAATCCAGCCATTAAGGACAAGGACAGCTTTTACGGCAAGAATTTGCAGCTTAAAAACGCAGAAGGCGTGGTGCTGACCATCGATACCATCCGCTGCTGGTTCGACTGGCCGAACTACAAACTTTTCATCGAAGACCCACTGCGTATACAACCTCAGGGCGGCAATTCGGACTGGTATGTATTCAGGCTGGCAGAAACTTACCTCCTGCGCGCGGAAGCGTACGCATGGAAAGGGGATATGGCAAAAGCTGCCGATGATGTGAATGCCGTACGGACCCGCGCGAACTGCGCACCGCTTGCAGCGGGCAAAATCAATATCGGTACCATTCTCGACGAGCGCGCACGGGAGCTGTATTTTGAAGAGCCGCGTAAGACCGAGCTAACCCGCATTGCCTATATTTTCGCACAAACCGGGAAGCCGGCGCCCAACGGGAAAACGTACACCCT
>DATMSL010000256.1:0-6585 GCA_035565435.1 Dyadobacter sp.
CCGAGCAGCGCCTGGGAAGGAAAATCGACAAGGCCGAATGGCGCAAAAGCACCATTAAACTGCTAGAAAACCACGAATATCAGACCGATTACTGCCGCGACCTGCTGGATAAGCAAAAGAAAAAGAACCTCGACAAATTAAAGCAAAAGCTGCTCGAAGAGTCGCTCCAAGCGCAGGAGGCCGGTGCTCCGGAACCGGAAGCAACGATCACCGCGAATGCGGGCGTCGCGGATGTGAGCTACCTGCCTGTACAAAAGCATAAGGAAGAAAAAGCATTCATTCCTGAAATAGCCGAAGGCAAAAAGAAAAAGGATGACCGGCCGGACAAAGGTATCGAAACCATGTTCCGGATCAGTTCCAACAACCACCAGCGCCTGAGCGATATGGCCGACAACAAGGCGCATATTATGATCACCACCACGTCGATCATCATTTCGGTGCTCCTGAGCGTGCTCGTTCGTAAGCTAGAAGATAATGCATACCTCATTCTCCCGACGATGATGCTGCTCACCGTGTGTATGGTCACGATGGTGTTCTCGATCCTGTCCACCCGTCCGACGATCCCGCGCGGCACATTCACGCAGGAGGACATTGATGCTAAAAGCGTGAACCTGCTGTTTTTCGGGAACTTCTACCGGATGTCGTTCAATGAATATTCTAAGGGCATGCAGACGATGATGAACGACCGGGATTTTCTTTACGGAAGTTTAACCAAAGATGTTTATTCCCAAGGAGTTGTGCTCGGTAGGAAATACCGGCTGCTGCGGGTGGCTTATAACGTATTCATGTTTGGTATCGTCATTTCCGTGGTCGCGTTTGTGATCGCCTCCATTTTCTTCGAACACTGATCCGCCGCCTTATGGAAGCGTTCCGCTATTTCAACCGGGATATCAGCTGGCTTTCCTTCAACGAAAGGGTATTGATGGAAGCTGCGAACGAAACCGTCCCGCTCATGGAACGGATCCGGTTTTTGTCGATCTATTCGTCCAATCTCGATGAATTTTACCGGGTACGGATGCCTTACCTGCAAAAGAATGCGATGCAGGATGCTGCTAACAATGCCTTCCTGGAAGCCGAGGCGACCGTAAACCGGCAGCAGGATGAATTCGGCCGCATTCTCGGGAAATCGGTCATTCCGGCACTGGCGCGGCTGGGGTTTCATTTTTTGTATAAAGAACCCATTTCCGAACAGATTGCCGCATTCGCCCGCCACTATTTTTATACACAAATAGCAGGCTTTTTGCAGCCGGTATATCTGAATGATAAGACTTCCTTTTTTCCGGAAAACAACCAGATTTACATCGTCGTGGTGCTGGAATTGCCTGGCGACAAGGAGAAAATAGCGCTGGTGAATATTCCGGTGCCGCAGCTCGACCGGTTTGTGAAAATTAAGCAGCCCGACGGCGAATACATTATCTTCCTCGAAGACCTGATCCGCTGCAATTTGCCTATTCTGTTCCCGGAGGCGCTGGATATCAAAGCATTCAATATCAAAGTCACCCGCGATGCGGAGCTGGATCTGCTTGATGAAGACGGCGACGATACGGCCGAGCAGGTGGAGAAGCAATTGAGCAAACGCGATTTTGGCCTGGCAACGCGGTTGCTGTATGAGCCAGGCATGTCGTTGCGGCATTTGCAATACATCGTGAATGTGTTTGATCTGAAAAAGGCGTCGCTCGTGGAAGGCGGGCGCTATCATAATCTGAAAGACCTGTCGGCACTGCCCGTGGCCTCTCCGGCGATTTCCTATCCTGCATGGCCGGCTGCGCAGCATCTGCAAGGTTTTGAGGAGCCTGAGACATTGTTCGAAGCTCTTACCCGCCGTGATCTGATGGTACATGCGCCCTACCAGACCTACGACACCATTCTACGGTTTTTTAACGAATCGGCCATCGACAGTTCGGTCCAGGAGATTTACACGACCATGTACCGCGTTGCATATGATTCCAAAATTGCGCACGCGCTCATTACCGCGGCTCATAACGGCAAGAAAGTGACGGTACTCGTCGAGCTGAAAGCGCGGTTCGATGAAGCGAACAATATCCGTTGGGCGAAGAAGATGAAATCGGCGGGCGTGAAGATCATCCACAGCGTCAATGCATTGAAGGTGCATGCGAAACTGGCATTGGTGAAGCGGAAACACGAAACGCATTCATATCTCGGCCTCCTCGCGACGGGTAACCTGAACGAAGGTACCGCACGCTTTTATACCGATCATATTCTGCTCACGGCTCATCCGGCCATGCTGAAAGAGACAGAGCTGCTGTTTGGTTTTTTAAGTAAAAAGAAAAAACCAGAGAAGATCGACGCCATGCGTTTCGAGCATTTGCTGGTAGCGCAGTTCAATTTGCAGAACCGGTTCATTGAACTGATTGACCGAGAGATTGATAATGCCAAAAACGGCCTGTCCGCAGGCATTACCATCAAACTGAATAACCTGGAAGAGGAAGTTTTGATCAACAAACTGTACGAAGCTTCGAATGCGGGCATTACCATTAACCTGATCGTGCGCAGCATTTGCAGGCTCGTGCCGGGCGTCCCGGGGCAGAGTGAGAATATCCGCATCAAACGCATTGTGGACCGTTACCTCGAACATGGCCGTGTTTTTATTTTCCATAACAATGGCGGGCCCGAGGTATTCATGGGCTCCGCCGACTGGATGAACCGCAATATCTACCGCCGGATTGAGGTATGCTTCCCGATTTATCACGAAGATTTGAAAAAGCAGCTCATCGATATCCTCGCCCTGCAATGGGAAGACACGGTACAAGCCGTGTGGATCGATGAAAAACTGCATAATACGCCCGTTACGACGCTTCCCGGAGGCGTGCGCTCGCAGGAGGCTATTTACCAGTACCTGACCCGTGCTGTCGAGAATTTTAAAAAGACATTCTGATGAAAAACCAATACGGATCGGTGCTGGCGGCGGTTGCATTGCTGGGCTTGCTCGCAGCCGGCTGCAATTCAACGCAAAAGGAGACGGAGATTTTCCGCGAATATGATTTAAACAAGCCCGAGAAATTTAACCTGCCGGAAAGTCTTTTCGAGGTGTCGGGCATTGCGTTCGATAAGGGGCAAAGCGATACAATTTACGCGATCCAGGATGAGGACGGCAAGCTGTTCAGGCTTGCATGGGATGTGCCGAAGCAATTACATGCGAAATTTGGTAAAAAGGGTGATTATGAGGACGTATCGATCATCAACGACCGTGCCTATATCCTGAAAAGCAATGGTGCCATTTACACATTCCCGATGGCCGAGGCGATGTATGAAGAGCCGGAAGGGGTATCGGAGGTGAAAGGTATTTTACCCAAAGGCGAATATGAAGGAATGTACGGCGACGAAGGTACCGGAGAGCTGTTTGTCATTTGCAAGAATTGCGCTGGCGACGACTCCAAGAATAGCGTTTCGGGGTATATCCTGAAAACCGGCCCGGATTCGGTAATAGCGGAATCGGGTAAATTTGCCATTAATGTCGATGAAATTAAGGCGATTACCGGTAAGGTAGCGCGTGGTTTCAGGCCGTCGGGCATTGCCCGGAACCCTATCACGAAAGAATGGTACATTATTTCTGCAGTGAACAAGCTGGTGGTCGTGACCGACCGGCAGTGGCGGGTGAAGGACGCCCATCACCTGAACAGCAACATGTTCATCCAGCCGGAAGGCATTGCGTTCGATAATGCGGGCAACCTTTATATTTCCAATGAAGGCGACGACCTTTTCAGCGGAAATGTGCTCAAATTCAGAAAATCGGGCCAATAGGGCCTTTGCTGACATGCTATGAATAGATATTTACTCCGTTTACTTGCATTGGGAACAGTTCTGGCGGGCGTAACGTCCTGCGCGAGCTATAAAACCCGTTTTTCGAAGGAAGGTGCGCAATGGCAGTCGGTTTCACCCGATCCCGCATTGGAACTGAAACATACGATGTACCTGGTAGGCGACGCCGGCAATGACGCGCCCGAAAACCGCGCGCCGGTTTTGGAGTACCTCAAAACGAAACTCGGCAGCGAATCGAAAAACAGCTCCATATTGTTTCTCGGCGATAATATCTACGAATCGGGCATGCCGCCTTCGGAGGATTCGGCAGCCCGTAAAATGGCCGAATTCCGTATCAATTCCCAGCTCGAAACCCTAGAAAACTTCAAAGGCCGCCCCATTTTTCTGCCGGGCAACCACGACTGGCGCGGCTGGGGAGTGAAGGGTTTGAAACGGCAGGAAAAATATGTTCAGAAACACATTAACGAGGCCCGCGGAAAGAAAGACAAGGAAGAGTATGAAGACTATTTCCTGCCCTTGAACGGCTGCTCGGGCCCCGAAGTGGTGGAGCTGAACGACAATGTGGTGATCATCGTCGCCGACTCGCAATGGTGGCTTACCGACTGGGACCGCGACCAGAAGATCAACGATGGCTGCGAGATCAGAAACCGCGAGCAGTTCCGTTTCGTATGGGAGAATGTAGTACGTAAATACCGCAATAAGCATGTCGTGATCGCGATGCACCACCCGCCTTACACGTACGGTCCGCATGGGGGAAGGTTCACCATCAAGCAGCACATTTTCCCGCTGACCGAACTGAATCCGAAGCTGTACATTCCGCTGCCGGTACTGGGCAGCCTCAGCGCATTGTTCCGTGCGACGATCGGGTCACGGCAGGATGTCGCCAACAAGCATTATAAGGAGCTTCGCACGGCAGTGCTCGCAGGCGTGAAGAAGAACGGCAAGTTCATTTTCGCGAGTGGGCATGAGCATGCATTGGAATTTATCGAGAATGACGGTCAGGAGTTTATTGTGAGCGGAAGCGGCTCAAAGGTAAGTCCGGTAAGTCTTGGCAAGGGCTCTATGTTTTCTTCTTCCAAACTCGGTTTCTCTACACTGAGCTTCTATGCGGACGGCGAGACCTGGGCCAAATTCTGGGAAGTAACGCCGGACGGCAAAGAGGCAAAATTGGTCTTCCAGCACAAAGTGAAGGACAAGCAGCAGATCGAAATACCGGATTCGACCATCGCATTTACCGAATACAATCAGCATGCCGACTCGACGACGAAATTTATCGTCAGCAACGAAGTAAAACCGATCGGTAAGATTCACAAGGCAATGCTGGGAGAGCACTACCGGCCCTTGTATTTGCAACAATATCGTTTTCCCGTGCTCGACCTGGCTACCTACAAGGGAGGCGTGATACCCATCAAGCAGGGCGGGGGTAATCAGACGAATTCACTGCGCCTGCGCGACGGCGACGGCCGGGAATACGCCATGCGCGGGCTCACCAAGGATGTGAGCCGGTTCCTGCCGTTCCCGTTCAACCAAATGATCGCTGCACAATACCTGGTGGAAGATAACTTCCTGTCTACGAATCCGTTTGCGCCGTTGAACATGCCGGCATTGGCGGGGGCGATCAATGTTTATCATACCAATCCGCGCATGTATTATGTGCCTGCACAACCCGGGTTGGGGACATTTAACAGCATTTTCGGGGGCACGATGAACCTCGTGGAGGAACGCGCCGACGGCAAAAAATGGAAAAACGCCGACTTCTTCGGCAATCCCGACAAAATCGTGAGCACGCCCGAACTCGTGGAAGCATTACTGGAAAACAGTAAAAATAAAGTCGATGAATCATGGGCGATCCGCACGCGCTTGCTCGATTTCGTCGTCGGCGACTGGGATCGTCACGACGACCAGTGGGCCTGGGCTTCGACCAAGCAAAAAGACGGTACCATTATTTACCGTCCTATTCCCCGCGACCGCGACCAGGCATTCTCTCGCTACGACGGCTTCCTGACCAACATTGCCCGGCAGACGCTGCCATTCCTACGGCAGTTGCAGACTTACGGCCCGGAAATCCAGAGCATGAAGTGGACCACATGGAGCGCACGCCTTTTCGACCGTACGTTCCTGAACGAGCTGAGCTGGGAGCAATGGGAAGAGCAGGTCAAATACATTCAAAAGAACCTTACCGACGAGGCCATCGTGGCGTCTTTCAATGACTGGCCACCGAAGGCGCGCGAAATGGTATCCGCCAAAATGATCGAAGGACTGAAAGCGCGACGGGCACATTTGATGGAGATCGCACGGACGCATTACGAATTTGTAAGCAAGGAGGTGAATGTGATTGGTACGGAAGAACAGGAGCGCTTCCTGATCGAGCGGGTGGACGACGCGCATACGCGTGTGACCGTGTACGAGACAGGTAAGGAAGGGCGCATCAAGCACCAGAATTACCAGCGCGTTTTCGAAAATGCCGTCACGCACGCTATCAATATTTATGGGAATGGCGACGACGACGAGTTTATCGTAAAAGGTGATGTACATAAAGGCGTAAAGCTCCGGCTCATCGGCGGGTTGGGCAAGGACGTTTTCGCGGATAGCGCGCGCGTGAGCGGAGGCGGGAAGAAAACACTCGTTTACGACGATCTGAAAAACAATACGATTATCCCGGGTCCTGATACCAGAGACAAACGCACCAGCTTATACCGTTTCAATGTGTATGACCGCCGGAGTGCCGATAGCAACTATGATATCACATTGCCGCTGCCTTTGCTCGGTGCCAACCCCGACGACGGTTTCTTTCTCGGCGGCGCG
>DATMSL010000257.1:0-1884 GCA_035565435.1 Dyadobacter sp.
ATCCGCTAGCTGAAATCCGCAAGATAGGTTTGCATGGTTTGAAGGTTAGCCAAAGCATCACCGGCCGTATTGTTGAAATATACGTAAAGAGTTTTCCCAGCCTGGCGCCAGCCGGATACGTATCCTGCGTACTCATAAAGCAGGCCTGGGTCGTAGCTGCCGCGGTAATTGCCGTCAGGGCCATGGAACCGCAGATAGATGACATCCGAGTCAAGTGCCGGTTGTGGGGATTGGCTGCCGGTTTTGTCATGGTACACCATTGTTGCCCCAAGTTCATCAAGCAAGTCGTAACTTTCCGGCCGATACCACGAACGGTCTCTGAACTCGACGGCTAACGGCCATCGGTCTGCGGTTTCTTCCTTCACCGCTGAAAGTAAGTCAGCCAGCCGCCCGAATAAATTGAATTTGACCGACGGCGGGAACTGTATCAGAATGCAGCCGCATTTGCTTCCCGCCACCTGGACAGTTTCTACAAACGCGGTAATATCTCCCCTTTCGAAACTTAGTCCCGGATTGTGCGTGATTTGCTTCGATAATTTAAATGTAAACCGGAATGATTCCGGCACCGACTCGCTCCAATGGGCGACAGTCGCAGGGCGGGGTAGTTTATAAAATATAGAGTTGACTTCCAGTGAATTAAAGAAGTGCCCGTAAACCTGCAGCCTGCTTCTTCCCTCAAATTCGGCCGGATATTGCGTTTGATTTTTATAGGGCAGCAAAATGCCGCTGGTGCCCATGTACAAGCCGGAGTAGTTCATGAATCAATTAGGGTATGGTGAGTAGTGCTGGAGATTTTCATTGCAAGCCAGGTGAATGGGTGAGTAGTCGAAAATAAAGTATGGGCACGCGCTAAATTCGTGCCAGTTGATATTCTGGAGTTCTTAATTTTTATCGCACGTTTGCTTTCAGAGCATTTGACCCTGCCAACCGGTAACCCGAAGGAATTGTTCCCATGTGAGTGCGCCCGGATCTATCTGCCTGCTCCATTGCAGGTCACGGTCTGCGCGATAGTATCCGTACCGGAAAGCATATGCAACCATCCCGGAAATCTCGCGCACGAGATCCTCATTGGAAGCAAATCCCGGGAAATGCGCCAGAAGCTCTTCTGCCGAAAATGCGGAACTGTATACCGCTTTCCGGCCGGTGACTCGGGCGAACGTGTCTACCATTTCCCGTGGGGTGATCATGTCGCCTATTACCGGCAGTGATTGACCCGCATACTTTTCAGGATTCGAGAATAACTCTAAAACGGCCGGACCGGTAGCTGTGAGTGGGTCAACAAACGGTGCACGGAAATTTTCGGGTAAGTAAATCGGAAACACGAGCGTATCTCCCTGCAGGATAGGCGTGTAGAATTCAATCAGGTTAGTGTAAAAGAATGCCATGTAAATAAATGAACTGACGACCGGTAGCGTGCGGATGTATGCCTCTATGCGCGCTTTGTCGGTGAAATGGGGCGCAAATAGTTCCCCACCGCTGATTTGATCGACATTTTCAAGGCTGCTGAAAACGATGTGGCGCACTCCCGCATCAACCGCGGCATCGGCCAGCTCACGACCCAGTTCAAACTCGTGGCAGGCTGGCGGGACGATGTTGGGCGTCAGCAAAAAGACGCCCTGCGAACCGCGGAATGCGTCGCGGAAGGCGTTTTGATTCCCCGGGGCAAGCGGAATGCTTACCAATTCCATTCCTTGTGCCGCCAGACCGAGCGCTTCGGGCGAATCGATCCTGCGGGTAATGCCGCGCACGCGGTAACGCCCGCTGGCGAGTAGGGTGTGTGCGACGCTGCGACCTTGTTTGCCCAAGACGCCGGTGATGGTTATCAATGGTTTGTCCTTATTCATGATTTTATTACTCAGAAAAAATTAATACTATAAAAATGAT
>DATMSL010000258.1:0-4121 GCA_035565435.1 Dyadobacter sp.
AATCATACATTTAAAACACTTATGGTAGCAACTCAAAAAGCAGATATCCGCGAAATTCTTAAAAACCGTATTCTGGTACTGGATGGCGCTATGGGTACGATGATCCAGCGGTATAAATTGCAGGATCACGACTACCGGGGAGAGCGGTTCGCAGACTGGCCGCACGATGTGAAAGGGAACAACGACCTGCTTTCACTGACACGTCCGGACATTATCAAAGAAATTCACGCCGCCTATTTCGCGGCAGGGGCAGATATTGCCGAAACCAATACATTTTCGGGCACGACCATCGCCATGGCCGACTACGGCATGGAGGAAATCGTGTACGAACTCAACTACGAATCCGCACGGCTAGCACGCGAGGTTGCGGATGAATTTACCGCTCGTGAGCCGCACAAGCCGCGTTTTGTGGCAGGTTCTATCGGACCGACTAACCGTACCGCATCGCTTTCGCCGGACGTGAACAACCCCGGCTTTCGCGCCATCAGCTTCGACCAACTGGTGGAAGCCTATTATGAGCAAGTAAAAGGCCTTACCGACGGTGGCTGCGACGTGCTGCTCGTGGAAACGATTTTTGACACATTGAATGCAAAGGCTGCACTTTTCGCGATCGACCAGTTCTTTGTGGATGCGAAAGCTGGTAAAGTGCCGCACCTGGAATCGTGGCGGATCGAGCCGGGACAGGCGTTGCCGATCATGATTTCGGGAACGATTACCGATGCTTCTGGACGTACGCTTTCAGGACAAACCACCGAGGCCTTCCTGACCTCCGTATCGCATTTACCATTACTGTCAGTGGGTTTGAACTGTGCATTAGGAGCGGATTTGATGCGCCCCTACGTACAAATCATGGCCAAAGAATCGCCTTTTTACACTTCGGCGCACCCTAATGCAGGTTTGCCGAACGAAATGGGGGAATACGACCAGACCCCGGAGCAAATGGGCGAGATTATTGACGGGTTTTTGAGGGATAACCTGGTCAATATCATCGGCGGCTGCTGCGGTACTACGCCTGATCACATCCGCGTGATCGCCGATATCGCAGGCAAGCACAGCCCGCGCCCGTTGCCGCATTCGGAAACGGTGATGAAGCTTTCAGGTCTGGAACCAGTGAAAATCAATGCGCTGACCAATTTCGTGAACATCGGTGAGCGCTGTAACGTGACGGGCTCGAAGAAATTCGCCCGCCTGATCCGCGAAAGTAAGTATGACGAGGCGCTGACCATCGCACGTGAGCAGGTAGAAAGCGGTGCGCAGGTGATCGATATTAACCTGGACGAAGGTATGATCGACGGCGTGGAGGCGATGAAGACATTCGTGAACCTGATCGCATCCGAGCCTGATATTTCCAAAGTGCCTTTGATGATCGACTCGTCGAAATGGGAGGTGATCGAATCCGGTTTGAAATGCGTGCAGGGAAAATCTATCGTGAACTCGATTTCTCTCAAAGAGGGTGAAGAGAAATTCAAGGAATCGGCCAGGACGGTGCTGCGCTATGGTGCGGCAACGGTGGTAATGGCTTTTGACGAAAAAGGACAGGCCGATAACTACGAGCGCCGCATTGAAATCTGCGAACGCGCATACCGCATTCTGGTGGATGAAGTGGGCTTCCCGGCCGAGGATATCATTTTTGACCCCAACATCCTGACCGTCGCGACGGGAATGGAGGAACATAATAACTATGCTGTCGACTTCATCAGGAGCGTAGCGTGGATTAAAGAAAACCTGCCGCATGCGAAAGTATCAGGCGGTGTTTCCAACGTGTCGTTCAGTTTCCGGGGCAATGAGCCGGTGCGTGAGGCGATCCACACGGCATTCCTTTACCATGCGATCAAAGCAGGAATGGATATGGGTATTGTGAATGCCGGCCAGATTGGTATTTATGATGAAATTCCGAAAGATGTTTTGGAACTGGTTGAAGATGTGTTGCTTAATCGCCGCGCGGACGCTACTGAGCGTTTGGTAAGTTATGCGGAAACCGTAAAAGATAAGGGTAAAACACAAACCGGTCCAGACCTTTCATGGAGACAGCTTCCCGTGAAGGAACGCATGGCCCATGCATTGGTAAAAGGCATTGCCGATTACGTAGATGAGGATACCGAAGAATGCCGCCTGCTGTTCGATCGCCCGCTGGAAGTGATCGAAGGACCGTTGATGGATGGTATGAGCATCGTCGGCGACTTGTTCGGCGAGGGTAAAATGTTCCTTCCGCAGGTCGTGAAATCGGCGCGAGTGATGAAGAAGGCCGTGGCCTATTTGCAGCCATTTATTGAGGCTGAAAAACAGGAAGGCGGGTCTTCTGCCGGTAAAATCCTCCTTGCCACTGTAAAAGGCGATGTGCACGATATTGGCAAGAACATTGTGGGCGTGGTGCTCGGTTGTAACAACTATGAGATTATCGACCTCGGTGTAATGGTGCCGACTGACAAAATTCTCGCCGCTGCACAGGAGCATAATGTAGATATTATTGGTCTTTCGGGCCTCATTACACCGTCGCTGGACGAAATGGTGGGCGTAGCGAAAGAAATGGAGCGCCGCAGCATGAAAATGCCGCTTCTGATCGGTGGGGCGACGACTTCGCGCATTCACACAGCTGTAAAAATCGATCCGAACTATTCCGGTCCGGTAATCCACGTGCTCGATGCGTCGCGCTCGGTACCTGTTGCCGGAAAGCTGATCCAGAGCGAGCAGAGCCAGGCCGAAGTGTTGGCGGATATTAAAGCCGAATATGCAAAACTGCGCGATGACCACTCGAAACGCGGCGGCGAAAAGGCACATGTAGCTATTGGTAAGGCGAGGGATAACAAAGCAAAAATCGATTGGAGCAACTTCCAGGCAGTGAAGCCGCAATTCCTGGGCACACGTGTGTACGATGATTACGATTTGGCCGATATTGCAAAATACATCGACTGGACGCCGTTCTTCCAGACCTGGCAGCTGCACGGGAAATACCCGAAAATTTTCGATGATGCAGTCGTAGGTAAGGAAGCCATGAAGTTGTACGAAGACGCTGCGGTGCTGCTAGGGGAAATCATTAGGGATAAAACCCTGAAAGCACGTGCCGTGGTAGGTTTCTGGCCGGCCAACTCGATCCAGGACGACATCGTGCTGCACCATTTCGAAGAAGAAACGAAAGAAGTGCCATGCGAACGCCATGGCTCGCACCAGCATATTGAATATAAAATCAGCCAGCAGGGTGTCGAAAACCTGAATGCCGGTGAGCTGGTGGCGGATACGGCTGCGGTATTGCACCATTTGCGTCAGCAAAGCCAGAAAGCGGCCAACCTGCCGAACTACTGCCTTTCCGACTTCGTAGCACCGCTCGAATCCGGCCATACCGACTATATCGGCGGTTTCGCGGTAACGGCGGGTGTGGGCATCGAGGCATTGCTGGAAAAGTATGAAAAAGATCATGATGATTATAACAGCATCATGATCAAGGCGTTGGCCGACCGTCTGGTAGAAGCCCTGGCCGAGCTAATGCACGAGAAAGTGCGCAAAGAGCTGTGGGGTTATGCCAAGGCGGAAAGCTTCACCAATGAGGAGTTGATCAAAGAAGAGTATAGCGGCATTCGCCCGGCACCGGGTTACCCCGCATGCCCGGATCATACCGAGAAACGCCATTTGTTCGATCTGCTTGGCGCGGAAGAACTCGGCATTACGCTTACCGAAAGCTTCGCAATGTATCCTGCGAGCAGCGTTTCCGGCTGGTATTTCTCACATCCCGAGAGCCGTTATTTCCCGGTTGGCAAGATTCACAAGGATCAAGTTGAGGATTATGCGCGGCGCAAAAACATGCCCGTGGAGGAAATCGAGAAATGGCTTTCGCCGGTGCTCGCATATTAAGATAGTATTATTTAAAAAGTGCAAAAAGAGAATAGTTCGTTACTATTCTCTTTTTTTGTGCCCAAAACATACTAATTTTTACAAAAGGGCGTAATTAGGTGGTATGCCGTGTAGTAATCAGGTATTTATACGCTATTTTTTTGTAGTGAAGCGCCTGATATTTGCATCACTTAAGTGAGAACTTAATAGTTTATTAGCCATGAAAAGAAATATCTCAGTTTTCGTCCTTCTGATCCTGCTGGCATCGTCCTTTAAATACAGGAGCATGACAAGAG
>DATMSL010000259.1:0-3725 GCA_035565435.1 Dyadobacter sp.
CAGCTATGCCCTTATTGGTCAAAGCCTTCTTATGATATCTATCATCGGGAATTTGATTTCGAAAGGGGACTATAATTCGAAGTTTTATGTATGCTTATTTATATTTACTGCTCTCTCGGTCATTGTTGTTGTTTATTTCAATGGCGCCATCATAAGAACAGCAGATTATTTTATTCCTATGTTCATCTGGATTGCTATATTTGTCGCGAGCGCAGCGATTATGGCTTTGGTATTGAATAACAAGCGTGGAGCAGCCGTCGTCGCTATAGTTCTGATAACTTCCGCCATCGGCGTGGTTAATTTCGATACGCGTTTTATGTTTGTGCAGCGCCAGACTGTTCCATTTCGGACATTTTTCGAGCTTGCGATTGATATCCGAAATGCGGTGGACAATGCTGGCCTGTATGGACGGCGTGTTGCATTGTGGGTTGATCGAAGAGACCTTGTATCGAGTGATGTGTCAAGCAACGAGCACGCGACCTATCATTTCTTCGTTGGTGGCGTCACGATACCCCTGAACACCCTCGACAGCGTTGCTGGCCTATGGTTGTGGGATAAGGGAACGTTGGGCTTCGATATGCCAAATGTTACGGCGGCGAATGAGCAGTGGTTGAAACAACCAAAAATGCCAACCTCATTGATAGTGATATGCACGGTTTCCGCGATTTGCGAGCAGGCCCAAGCGCAGCTGGACACTCTGAATATCCCTTCGTCAGTTCGATCGCGGCTATCCATATGGAAACCTGGTCTAAACCCCGTAACCGTGCTCATAGTCGACTACACGCTGCCATAACGATATTATCAGTTGTATTGCACCTTTCCGATCTGCGCGGAAATCGCGCCACAACGTCCAGCGGAGCGTCTCCTTGTTTGAGAAAAAGTGCTTCGATAGAAGTATCAACTGCCATAAATGAAAAAAACGTGGGGCGGTTGAATGCTGTCTGCCGTGCCTCGGAGTTTTGAGATGAAAATTTCTTTTATTACAACAATTTACTGGACAGAAAATGAGGTTGAGCCCTTTGCTCATGCATGCTTTGGGGCAGCTGAAGAGCTTGGTTCGGCGTGTGAGGTCCTGTTCGTGAACGACGGCTCGCCGGATAATGGCTTGGAGGTGGCGAAGTCTCTTGCTGAGAGGGATGCGCGGGTAATCGTTGTTGATCTTTCCCGGAATTTTGGCCAGCACAAAGCCCTGTGGACCGGAATGACAATGGCCTCTGGAGATTTCCTCATGATCCTGGATGGGGATCTCGAAGAAGATCCTCGTTGGGTAAAACAATTTTTCTCCGCTATGAAAACGAACGCGGTCGATGTTGTATACGGTGTCCAGCAGCGACCAAAGGGCAACCCACTTTATCGGTTTTGCCGAAATGGCTTTTATCGGGCACTTGATATCGTAAGTGATTTCCAGTTCCCGCGGGATGTGTGCACCGCAAGGTTGATGACCAGGCGTTATGTCGATGCCCTTCTCTTGCACGATGAGCGAGAAGGCTTTCTAGTTGGATTGATGCATGTAACTGGTTTTAAGCAACTACCCGTCACAGTGGACAAACCGACTTTATCACCGACGACATATACCTTCAAAAAGCTGATCCGCCTGTTTCTCATGGCGATCACGGCTTTTTCAATCACGCCGTTGATCTGGGTTTTTCTGAGCGGCGTCACCATCAGCATGGCAGCGTTCGTTTTTATTCTGTATCTTGTGGGCAGGTATTTTATCACCGGTGTAGGCGTGCCGGGTTGGACCTCTGTCATGGCTGCGGTCATGCTTTTCAGCGGTATTCTTACATTTTTCAATGGTCTTATCGCCATTTATATCGGCAGCATTTTTCTCGAGGTAAAGCGGCGGCCGAGGGTTATCGTCACGGGTGTTCACAGAAAACAAGTCGACGAAACCCAGTAAATGAATTCCAGTATCAGTGATACTTGGCGATGAGCGCTTGCGCTGATGCGCTTGGCTCGTTAGTGAACCCCTCTGACGCCAAAATAAGAAACGCTGTGAGATGTGCTACGATCTGCTGTCGTGTGAACGAAAAATGATGGCGAGCGGTTCGTCAATAGGGATTTTGGAATGATCACCGTGGTTCGCCGTCTCTGGCCGGTTCTCGTCGCATTGATCGCCTGTTCAGTCGTCTTATATCAGTTCGACTGGCGAAATATGCTGATCCTCTTGCCAACGCTTCCAGTGGGCTGGCTGCTTTTGGTCATGGCAAGTGGCACAATTCTGGTGTTTGCGACCTCTGCAGCACGATGGATTGCTATCAATCAACTCCCGTGGGAAGCACGAACCATGAAGCGCGTCTATTGTTACGTCGCTCTGGCCATGGCGGCTTCATTGATTACACCGTTTCAGCTTGGGGAGCTGTTGAAAATCAGGTTTGCACAGGAGTCCGGGCTTAAACTTGGCAACTCAGCAGTAAATTTGGCTTTGGAGCGCATCGCGGATCTTTTTACTATTGGTGCTTTGGGTGTGGCGGGTCTGATCTACATTCAGACTGGGCTTTTTTTCCTCGCGATCTTTACGCTGTTTTCGATAACATTATTTGGCATTTTTACACCCCGGATGCTCCATGTATTTATCGGGTGGCTAGGTAATACCTCCTTTGGTGATCGGCTTAAATCTTTAGCTGGTCCTCCCCTTCCGCTAGTCAACCTTGGAATCGTGGGAGTGATGACATTTCTGAAATGGGGAGTGACATTGGTCTTGTGGATGCTGATCATCAAGCTCGCGAATGTCGATATCAGCTTCTGGCAAGGCTCTTTTCTTCTCGGAGCGGTAGCGGCGATCTCTGTTCTCTCAATGATACCGGGCGGCATTGGTGTCCAGGAGTTTTCAGTTCGTGCGATGCTCGTTGGTATGGGTATAGAGCCGCTCCATGCGGAGACCGCTGCCATCGTCTTAAGGCTTCTAACACCTGTGATGGTGGTGATCGCGGCCGCGCATTTGCCTCTTTATTATAAAAAAGCGCAATCGACGACGGCCTGACATGAAGTGAATGTGACTGCATTACCTAGAGCCGCGAAGGGGATGTTCACACTACTGCAAGCCGTTCAAAATATGTCGATTTTGTATTATTGGCGGTGTTCGGGCTAAACAAATCGAGCGGCGCTTGCCACTAGTCTCATCTTGGCTTATTGCGCCTAATCAATGCACTTAGAGGGGGTTTCATCGTGTTGGACACCATATTAGAAGAAGGAACACCCCATCGTATCTGCCCTAGTTGCAGAAACGGCAGCCCCATTCTGGAGGGGGAGGCCATTTGGCCGACCGGTTGTGTCTGCTCCCACTGCGGCGATACGACACCTGTGGAAATGGGCATACCACTCTTTGCACCAAAGCTGGCTGACACGATCTCCGGCTTCGACCCCAAATCTTTTGAGATGCTGGCGGAAATTGAAGACAATCACTTCTGGTTTGTTCCGCGTAATCGAATGCTGACGGGTCTCATTCAGAAATATTTCCCGAGTGCTCAAGATATTCTGGAGGTCGGATGTGGCAATGGCACCGTACTTTCCGCTCTTTCAAAAGGCGGGAAGCGGAGACATCTTGTTGGATCGGAATTGCATCCGTCAGGGCTTGCCGTTGCTGCCCAGCGTCTCGGGCAAAATGCTGAGCTCGTGCAAATGGATGCTCGCGAAATAATGGCCGAGAATGCATTTGATGTCATCGGCGCTTACGACGTCATCGAACACATCGCTGAAGACGAGATGGTTTTGCATTCGATGCA
>DATMSL010000260.1:0-4892 GCA_035565435.1 Dyadobacter sp.
GGAAAGCGGTCGGGAAAGAACTTGGCATAGTGTCAAATCATATTATCGTGACTGCTACCCATAACCACTCTGCTCCCTGGTCACCGGCCTATAAAAGCGGGTACCGGGGTAAGGAAGCGGATACGTGGTGGGCAATCCGGTATATGCCGGCGCAGAACGATTTTCCGCCTTTTAAACGCTGGATGGATAAGCTGCTGAAAAATGTAGTTGCCGCTGCCAAGGATGCGAACCAGAATCTTCAACCCGCCACGGTCTGGATCGGAAAGGCGGATATTTCCGCATTTGCCAACAACCGGCGGCCTGTAAAACCACAATGGGGAGTTTTGAAGGACAGTGCTCCTAAAGGATATAACTATAAACATCCGGCCTATAACCCTGACGTGATCACCGAAGGAAGCAATTACGGCCCCATGGACCGAACGATGAGTATCGTGTCATTCCGGAATGCCAGCGATCAGAATATTGCTTCGATGATCCATATGTCTGTGCATTCCGTTTCCATTTACCCTTATTCGGACGAAATATCTGCGGACTGGCCAGCTGAGGCAATTAAACAGGCTGAAAAACAGCTCGGCGGGCATGCCCTCGTTCTGCAGGGAACAGCCGGCGACATTAATCCCAGGCGTCGCGGCAGAGATGCTGTGAATGAAATGGGCCTGGGCGTGGCCGCCAGGGCAAAAGGAGCATTTGACCTGAGTGTGCAGCTCGCGACGGATTCCATTCGCGTGAAAAAAGTACCGGCCGCGCTTCCCCTGGACGAAGCCGGACAAAAACGGACCGGGCTGGAGCTGGTCGCGGCAGAAGTACAGGTGTTTTCTACCGGCCCGCTGGCCATTGTTACCTTGCCCGGCGAGCCTTTAACAGACATGGGGGTCGCTATCCGAAAGCGGTCGCCATTTCCGCACACGCTGGTACTCGGCTACTCCAATGGCAACGGCGTGCATTACGTGGCGCCTCCCGGCGAAAAAGCCAAAGGCGGTTATGAGATGGGTGGAGGGACCGTAGGAACAGACGATGCGGGACTTATCCTGATTGAGACAGCGGTGAGGTTGCTGCACGAAACCGTCAGACTTCCTAAATGACAAATGCCATGAGCGTCTTTTTTTCTTATATCAAAAAACAATCGGTCTTACTGCTCGGTTGCTGCTTACTTTTGGACAGCCCGCTTTTTGCTCAAAACAAACAGGATATTTTGACCTATACCGACAAAAACGGCAAGGAGAAAGTCATCAAAAGCGCCAAAGACCTGGCGTATAAAAGGGCGGAGATCCAGGCAAGAATACTGTTGGTAACCGGCCCGATGTCCCCTGTTAGAAACCTTCCGACGCCAAAAGCCATTTTCCTGGACTCGATAACCAATCCTGTTTTTACCAGATATACCGTGCACCTCGAATCCTTTCCGGATGAGATAGTCCCGTTGCTTTTGTACGTCCCCAAAAAACTTCGCGCGGGCGGTAAGGCGCCGGCGGTTCTCGCATTACACGGCACCGGCGCGAAAGGCAAATTCCTGACTGACAGTTCTGAAGCCGGCCCCAATCGGGCCACAGCGACTGAGCTGGCGTATCGGGGTTATATCGTGGTCGCGCCAGACTACCCGAGTTTCGGGGAATTGGCCGGTCACGATTTTTCCAAGGACCGGTTTGAGTCCGGCATGATGCAATCGGTTTTCAATAATATGCGTTGCGTGGATTACCTGCAGTCGCGGAAAGATGTGGACCCGGAGAGAATCGGGGCGATCGGCCATTCCCTTGGCGGACATACCGCAATGTTTCTCGGCGCATTCGACGAACGTATCAAGATCATCGTTTCGAGTTGCGGGTGGACGCAATTTGAGGATTACAATGCGGGACAGAAGGTG
The DNA here is from genome assembly GCA_035565435.1 of Dyadobacter sp. Lineage (GTDB taxonomy): Bacteria > Bacteroidota > Bacteroidia > Cytophagales > Spirosomataceae > Dyadobacter. Next base: position 1,859 of record DATMSL010000260.1, read on the forward strand.
ACCGAGCAACATGGCGGAAAGCTGGGTCCCTGGGCCCAACAGCGATATATGCCGCTGGTACGCGAGAAATTCGGCCTGGATCCGGCCAGAATGCCTTTTAATTTTGACGAGATGATCGCCACGTTCGCGCCCCGTTATTTCTTTTCCAATTCTCCGGTAAATGATGCCAATTTCAACCCGGAAGGTGTGAAAAAAGGAGAAAAAAGTGCGCGGAAGGTTTTTGATGCACTCGGAATAGGAGACCGGCTGGAAGTGCATTATCCCGAGGCAGCACATGATTTTCCGACAACCGTACGACAAAAAGCCTACGAGCGGATGGATGAGGTGTTAAAAGGGAAAAAGCGTTAAGATACTTTGCTGAACAATTTGTTAAACCACAGTTCCAATGCCAGCTCGGCAATGATATGCTGCGCATAAGGATCATTTTTCAGATTGAAAAGCTCTTGCTTTAATGCCGAAACCGATTTGAGATTCAGATCTTTTTTAGCAGCGAGATCACATATCGCTCGGTCCTGTACCATTAATTGGTCTTTTGGCGTTTCCGCTCAATGAATCGCATTTCATAGTCAAGGTAACCTGTTGGGCAATGCCTACAAATTCACGCCGGAAGGCGGTAAGGTGATCGCGCGTATTATCGAGATTTCCAATGCGGTGTTATGACTGGCCACACTGTCGGCCCCATGTGCTTGCCTGCATTCTCAAAGTCATCGAAATGGATTTCTAAAACGTCGGTATGCCTTCATTACGAAACATCAGCTGGATCTTAGTTCCTTCTCCAACTTCGACAAAAATCTGTATCCCCAGAATTTGTGCAATTTCACGGACCATCATCAAGCCCAGCCCGTCGTACTTTTCTGGCATCGGCTTAGCTCGCGTCGTTTCGCCCAGCGAAAGGGTTAACCATTTCGCTAGTTCTGCGGGCATACCTGGTCCGTTGTCGCGAACTGTCATGTAAATGGCACCGTCCTGCGCTCTGGCAACAACGTAAATAGTGTTGCCATCTTTGACCTTCACCGCATTGTCAACCAAGTTGTGAATGATCACAGCGAACAGGTTGGGATTGATGACTATCCGAAGATCATCCGCAATATCGATAAGCAACTTGCCTCGATGGGCTGCCAGGATGGGTTTGAAGAGTTCTGTTTTTTCGATAACAAGCTGGCGTAGATTGGTTTCCTGTGAAATCGATGGGGTTTCTGACATTTCAGTTTTCGTAAACGCGACCATCGAGTCAAGCAGGTTTACCAGCCGTTTGCTTGTTATGCCGATGGTAGAAGCCAGCTGCTTCGCATTAGGGATTTCATCGGTTTCAAGATAATTTTCGATTCCCTCGGAAGCCACCCGGATGTAATGCACAGGCGTTCGTACGTCGTGCGAGATGGAGGCGATCATCCTGATATGTAAGCGTAATTGCCCGGTCAACTCTTCTTCCGAAAACCGTAAAGAGTGTAATGTCTCTTGAAGTTCCTGTGTACGTTCCGCAATACTCAGTTCCAGTTTGCGGTTTCGCCTTTGAACCCGCCGGACACTCATTCTTTGAACCAGGTAAACGACAAACACTGCGACAAGCACTATAAAGGTTTTGAAATACCATGTCTGGTACCATTTCGGAAGTACGTTTAATTCCAAGGACTTAAAGATGATACTGTTCTCGCCGAAGCCCGCCTGCTTTCTGACGTGTAGCGTATACACCCCGTAGCCGAGGCGTGAAACGTTAATTCCCTCCCTGGGATCGAGTGCCACCCATTCATGAGAGGCCGGGTCTTGCCCTTTCGCCGTCAGTGCATAGGATAAAACCAGGTTGCTGGCATTTCCAAAAAAGGGGGTGCTTACGAATATATTCCGGTTTTTCTCGTCCTGTAATAAGGTCAGTTGGTCTCCCGTTATGGGCTGGGATTTACCCTGGCTTTCAACTCTGTCGATAAAAATATCTGCGGTGCCAGCATCGGCGGATAGCGTTTCCGGTATGAAAAATAATAAGCCATTCATCGAGGGCATTGATACATACCCGTTGTCCAGCCTTACTGCACATGGGCGGCACCCACCGTTAAACTCATTCGTTTTGAAACCGTCATCGGCGTTAAAATGCTTGTAGTAATGAGCTTCCCGTACTCCTTTTTTTCTGGTGTATGCGAGCAGTTCACTTTTGCTCGCCTGGAACAGCCCTTTGTTGGTAGGAATCCAGAAAAAGCCGTTCTTATCCTCAAATATATAATGCGAAGCTGCAAGATACCGATTGCGGTCCAAAGGAAAGGCTGTAAGCACCCCGTTTTCATACAATGCAAACCCATTATTGTAGCTGGTGATCCACAAATGCTTCCCGGCCGACTCCGGGGAGATATAAAGGCTTCTGACATTGTATGCGGATGTGCCCGGAATTAATGCAAGTTTCTTGTCAACGATATTGAAACTATAAACTCCCATTCCCGTACCTATCCAAATTGCGCCATCTTTCTGGTGCAACAGAAAGTTGATCCTTTTGCCTTTCAGCGAAAGATTCGTGAAAAGTGACAGCTCAATGGAATCACCGGCATATTCCGCCCGATACAAAAGATTATATGCCATCGCGATCCATAACGTGCCGTCATGCCCCAAATGCATGTCACTGATCTCATTAACCAGGTCCCATTTACCTTTAAGTGTAAAGCCGTCACTTGCAAAGCAATAAAGCATGTTGTATCCCGCTGTCCATATGTTGCCGTAGCGATCAACCGTAATCCTGTATGCTCTCATTTCGGTTCTTGCAGCCCGAATCTTGTTAATCTCAGGGCTTGACAATTCTCCTTGCAAATTGAATATCAGCCCGTTGGGTGTCTGAACGCTACTGGCGCCCATGTGCGTCTGAGCATAAAATACATCCTCAATTCCTCCGATGCGAGATGACACCACCCGGAATTCATTTTTTTTGACCACGAATAGTCCTTTGATATGACTTCCCAGAAACAACCTCCGGCTGCTCTTGTCATAAAGTACAGTCCCGATAAAATTGGACTCAAGGTCAAAATCAGTCAGCATAAGCCGGGTGTTCAGCGTC
>DATMSL010000261.1:0-2394 GCA_035565435.1 Dyadobacter sp.
TCTGAGCAGGGTAGGGAACACGAAAATTCCACCGAGAAACCAGATGGTCAGGAAAAAGAAGAGTTTCAAGCTGGATTGGATTAATTCAAATCCTGCAAATTGCTGGCTCAGCGATAATGTCGAAAGCAAAACCATCAATAATACGGCCGTAAGGTCCTCGATCACGAGAATGCCCATTACGACCCGCGTAAATTTCTGGGTTTTGAGGCCCAGTTCATCGAATGCACGGAAAATGATGGTGGTGGAGGAAATAGCGATAATACCGCCGAGAAATAGGCTGTCGGTTTTGCTCCAACCGAGCAGCTGGCCGGTAATGAAACCCGTTACGAGCATCATGAATACTTCAAAAAGTCCGGTGATAGCAGCCGTGTTGCCGACTTTGACCAACTTTTTGAAACTAAACTCCAGACCCAGGTTGAAGAGTAGGAAGATTACCCCGATTTCGGCCCAGATTTCAATCGTTTTAATGTCGGTAATGGTGGGAAACAGGTGGAAATTGGGTCCAACAAGTAACCCGGCCAGAATGTAGCCCAGCACGATTGGCTGCTTCAATTTCTTGAAGATTACGGTAATAATACCGGCCATCGTAAGAATGAGCGACAGGTCTATGATTAGTTGCGGAACGTGAGTCATGAAGGGTGGATCGTTGATGGAAAAATTTACTAAGATCAATAAAATACAAAAAGCCTTCGACGAATCAAAGGCTTTCTGTGTTTAATCTTATTGGAGATTTTAACCTACGCTTCCTTCCAGGCTGATTTCCAGTAGCTTTTGCGCTTCAACGGCAAATTCCATCGGAAGCTGGTTTAATACTTCTTTAGCATAACCATTCACAATCAATGCAACCGCTTGTTCCGTTGGAATACCGCGCTGGTTGCAGTAGAAAAGAATGTCCTCGCCGATCTTCGAAGTAGTTGCTTCGTGCTCTACTGTCGCCGACGGGTTACTCACTTCAATGTAAGGGAAAGTATGCGCACCGCATTTGTCGCCGAGCAACAGGGAGTCGCATTGCGAGAAGTTGCGCGCTTTTTCAGCCTTTTTGAATACCTGCACCAACCCGCGGTAGGAGTTCTGGCTCTTTCCGGCCGAAATACCTTTCGAAACGATCCGGCTTTTGGTGTTTTTGCCGATGTGGATCATTTTCGTGCCGGTATCGGCTTGCTGCATGTTATTGGTAACAGCCACCGAGTAAAATTCACCGATCGAATTGTCACCTTTCAGGATCACCGAAGGATATTTCCAGGTAATTGCCGAGCCGGTTTCAACCTGCGTCCAGGAGATTTTCGAGTTAGGTCCGTCGCAAAGGCCGCGTTTTGTTACGAAATTGTAAATGCCGCCTTTCCCGTCCTTATCGCCTGGGTACCAGTTCTGTACAGTCGAGTATTTTACATTCGCATTGTCGTGTGCAAAAATTTCAACCACCGCGGCGTGCAGCTGGTTTTCGTCACGCATAGGCGCTGTACAGCCTTCGAGGTAGCTCACGTGGCTGTCCTCGTCGCCGATGATCAGCGTTCTTTCGAACTGGCCTGTCCCCGCCGCATTGATACGGAAATAGGTTGAAAGCTCCATCGGGCAGCGGACGCCTTTGGGGATGTATACAAATGATCCATCGGAAAATACCGCTGAATTCAAGGCTGCGTAATAGTTATCCTTAGGCGGTACCACCGAGCCCAGGTATTTTTTCACAAGCTCCGGATGCTCACGGATCGCCTCGCTGATCGAGCAGAAAATGATGCCTTTTTCTTTGAGCGTTTCCTTGAAAGTCGTGAAAACCGACTCCGAGTCCATTACCGCGTCCACCGCGATGCCGGAAATTCTTTTTTGCTCATTTAAGGAGATACCCAGCCTTTCGAAAGTATTGCGCAACTCGGGATCGATGTCGTCGATGCTCTCGACAGCCTTCTTTTTCTTAGGCGCCGAGTAATATTTGATAGCCTGGAATTCGATGGGCGGATAATGCACGTTCGGCCATTTGGGTTCCTCCATGGTTAGCCACAAATGGTACGCTTTCAGGCGCCATTGCAACATCCATTCGGGTTCGTTCTTTTTAGCCGAGATAAACCTGATAATGTCGTCATTCAAGCCCGCAGGAGCTTCATCTGCTTCAATATCAGTCACAAAGCCGTATTTGTATTCCGAACTGGTGATTTCCTCCAACAATTCTTCTTCTTTGCTCATAGTCGTAATAATGTCACACTCTGGTTGGTATCATGCTAACACAGAGAAGTGGGATTGAGTTTATTCAGAGGTTCAAAAATACGGAAAATTGTGGAGATTCCGGCAGTGGATGCTGGAAATAGGTTTCGGGCCGGTAAAACAGAAAAGACCCGCCGGGGCAGGTCTTTTCAAAGTTTTGATCAGCCAGAAGGCCTACAAATACGCTGTCGATGAAAG
>DATMSL010000262.1:0-17898 GCA_035565435.1 Dyadobacter sp.
TCCGAATCTACTCCATTATTTCCGAACATGGGTGTGAAAGACAATGTGATAAAAACAGCCCTGGTTAAAATTTCAGATGGGGTGAACGAAATCACGATTCCCTTTGACAAGGCTAGTCAACTATATAGTATTGACCAGAGCAAATTCCAGATTGTTGCTTCAAGAACGTACTCACTTTCTGTATCGGAGGGTGAGCGAAAAGTTACGGCTCACTGCCGTATCCCCGGAGGCATTCCTGTCATCAAGTCGTACTCGCTGGATACGGCCGGGGGTGGCCTGTTTACCCGGGAAGACACAGCCCTTGTCCTCAAAATGAACTGGCAGGATATCCCAAAAGACACCAACTATTATCGGGTGAGAGCGTTAGCAGAAATAGAATACAGCGTTCCAGATCCTGTAACAACTGAAAAAAGGACCCGAAACGAATTCGATTTCTCCTGGGACGAAGTGTCGGGAAAGAGCGAATGGCAATCGGATAAAAATCTGGATGGTTCGCTTTTTTCGTCACCCGCGGGAAAAGTATTTATGCCAACCTTCTCGCCGGTACAAACTTCCGACGGCACTCCAAAGCCATTTCTTTCAAAATGTCGGCTTATTTCCGTAACAATGATGGTCTACAATACTGATGTAAATTACTTCAAATACCATCGATCGCTGCAGCAGCGGATGGATACCGAGAATCCATTTACCGAACCTTCCGTCATCTACAACAACATTGAGGGTGGCCTGGGGTGTTTTGGTGCTTACAACATTGGAAAGCGAGTATATAAGCCCGACTGATCGAGATTTTTCGTTACCTTTGCGCCCAATTTCATATTGGATTTAGCAGTACCAAAACAGACACAATGACCTCGCATCAAATACGTCAGGCTTTTCTTGATTTTTTCCGCAGCAAAGAGCATTTAATAGTACCCTCGGCGCCATTGGTTGCCAAGAACGACCCCACGCTGATGTTCAACAACTCGGGGATGGCGCAGTTCAAGGACTTTTTCCTCGGTAACGGCACGCCTCCGTCGCGCCGGATCGCGGATACCCAGAAATGCTTGCGCGTGTCAGGAAAGCACAACGACCTCGAAGATGTGGGTTTTGATACCTATCACCACACCATGTTCGAAATGCTCGGCAACTGGTCATTTGGTGATTATTTCAAAAAAGAGGCGATCAACTGGGCGTGGGAATTGTTGACGGAGGTTTATAAGCTTCCGAAAGACAGGCTGTATGTATCTGTGTTTGAAGGAAATGAGGCCGACGGCGTGCCATTCGATCAGGAGGCGTGGGACCTTTGGAAGGGCATTGTAGGTGAAGACCGTATTATCCTCGGCAATAAAAAGGACAACTTCTGGGAAATGGGCGACACCGGTCCGTGCGGCCCGTGCTCCGAAATCCATATCGACTTGCGTTCACCAGCCGAGGTTGCCGAAGTATCGGGCAAATCGCTCGTGAATAACGACCATCCGCAAGTGGTGGAAATCTGGAACCTGGTATTCATGCAATTCGAGCGCAGGGCCGACGGCTCGCTGATCCCCCTTCCGTCGACGCACGTCGATACCGGAATGGGTTTTGAGCGCCTTTGTATGGCTATCCAGCAAAAGACATCGAACTATGATACCGATGTTTTCCAAAATACGATTGGCGTATTGGAAACGCTTTCGGGCAAAAAATACGGGCAGAACGACGAGCCGTTCGCGGACATCGCGATGCGCGTGATCTCCGACCACATTCGCGCGGTTTCCTTCGCGATTACCGATGGTCAATTACCTTCTAATGTAAAAGCGGGTTATGTGATCCGTCGCATTCTCCGTCGTGCGGTGCGTTACGGATACTCCTACCTGGGCTTCCAGGAGCCGTTCTTCCACAAGCTGGTGCCGGTATTGGCCGAGCAATTCAAGGACGTGTTCACGGAATTGAAGGACCAGGAAGAGTTTGTGACGCGTGTGATCCTGGAAGAAGAAAAAAGCTTCCTCCGCACACTTGAATCGGGTTTGAAAAGATTGGATAGCATTACTTCCGGCCTGAAAGAGAAAGGCATCAACACCATTCCGGGCGACGAGGTATTCGAACTGAGCGACACATTCGGTTTCCCGGTGGACCTTACCGCGCTGATCGCACGCGAAAAGAGCTTCCAGATTGACGAAACAGGTTACCAGGATGCATTGGCCGAGCAGAAAAAACGCTCCCGCCAGGATGCGGCCAAAGAGGCTACCGACTGGGTCGAGCTGCGCGAGTATGACGGCGTGGAATTCCTCGGTTATGATTTTGAAGAAACACACAGCCATATTGTGAAATACCGCAAGGTAAAGACCAAGACTGGCGAAGAATACCATATTGTACTCGACCGCACGCCTTTCTACGCCGAAATGGGGGGACAAGTGGGAGACACTGGCACTTTGGTTCTGGGGAGTAAGGAAGATGGAGAAAGGAGAATTAATATTGTTGATACCAAGAAGGAGAACGACCTTTTTGTACATGTTTCGCGGGACAAAAACCTCGACGAAGCGTTGTCGGGAGCGGGCATTGTTACTGCTAAAATCGACATCGACCGTCGTAACAAAATCAAAGCAAACCACTCGGCTACGCACCTCATGCTCTCGTCCATGCGCGAGGTACTGGGTACGCACGTGAGCCAGAAAGGTTCGTTCCTGAACGACGAAGTGCTGCGTTTCGACTTTGCCCACTTCTCGAAAGTGACCGACGAGGAGCTGAGAAAGATCGAAGACCGGGTGAATGAAAAGATCCGCGAGAATATTGCATTGGAAGAAAGACGCAACGTACCTATTCAGCAGGCGCTGGATGCGGGCGCTACGGCTACCTTCGGTGAGAAATACGGTGATTTCGTACGCCTGATCATCTTCGATCCGAAATTCTCCTTCGAGCTTTGCGGGGGTACGCACGTACCTTCGACGGGCGAGATCGGCGTTTTCAAATTCATCTCCGAAGGTTCGGTATCCGCAGGTGTACGCCGCGTGGAAGCCGTAACCGGCGAGAAAGCATTAGAACTGATGCGCCAGCAGGAAGAGACTTTGAACAAAATCAAAGACCTGCTCAAAGGCCCTGCCGACCTGATCAAAGCGGTGGAAAGCCTGATCGAAGAGCGCTCGGCATTGCAGAAAAAGATCGCCGCGCTCGAAAACGAGAAGATCCAGGCATTGAAAACCACATTGGTAGAGCATATGGAAACCCACAGCACTTTTAACCTGATCGTGCAGAAAGTGGATGTTCCGGGCGCGGACTCATTGAAACAGCTATCTTACGAACTCCGCGACCAGGTCGAAAACCTGATCGCCGTATTTGGCGCTGAGATCGGCGGGAAGCCGCAGCTTTCGGTGTTCATCGCAGAGAATATCGTTCAGGAAACCGGCCTCAATGCCGGCAAAATTGTGAAAGATCTCGCGAAGGAAATCCGTGGCGGCGGCGGCGGGCAGCCATTCTTCGCCACTGCGGGCGGCTCCGATGCCAGCGGACTGGATGCGGCGCTCGAGAAAGCGAAAGGCCTGTTCTAAATTTGCATTACTACTTATCAGCTCATAACAGAAGAGCGGCATCCTCACGGAGCCGCTCTTGTTTTTTGCACTACGATGAGTGCCCGATCAGTGGGTTATTCCTCAGCTTTCAGCTGACCTCTGATCTCGCCGGTCGGATATTTGGCTGTATGAATGTTTACATAATACAGGCCTGCTTTCAGATCCGCCACTTGTGCCTCGGTAAGGGTGTCTTGAAATGCGAAGGGTGTTTTGAAATCGGTACCGAAGTCGATCACTACCGCGCCTGTCGAATCGGACGATCCTTTGTGGATGTGCCAGCCGGTTGGTACGAACAACGAGTCGGACGATGCCGAGTCCGACGCTGCGGAGTCGCTGTACATAATGTTGAGGCTTAAAATCCTCGTCTCCTGATCTAACGTACCATCTACTGAACCGGTAGCTGTTGATGGATTAGCGGGTACTTCGTTTGCACCGGAAAGTGTTGTGGACACTTTCAGCTCGGGCAATACGGGAGTTGGGTCTGCCGGATCGTCGTCGTCATTACATGCTGCCACCATCCCGGCGATCACAAACACACCCATGAATGCTAATTTTCTCATAATGCTTCGTTTTGGTAAATAAATTGGTTTGACCGCCGCCTGGTAAAATTATGGTTCCCCCTTGAACCTATTTTACACAACATGCTGCAATACAATTACTTACAAAAACAATTAAAAATCCGAGAGTTGGGGAAAAGACCTACCCTTTGCTGAATATTACAACAATTTCAAGGCATTGACCGGCTTCTGCCCCTGCCGTGAGTGGAATTTCCAGCGGTTGTGCGACCAAAGCCAAAGCTCCGGCTGCCGTTCAATGGTGTTTTCCAGGGCCTTATAGTAATGCTCCATAATGCCCGCCTCGCCCAGTTCGCGCGCCTGAGCGGTAATAAGCCGGAACCTGAAATTATACGCGTTGCGCTCTCGCCGACTGACGTCCAGGTATACCACCGCGCAGTCTCGCTGCACGGCAATGCGCGCCGCGCCCGATTGCACGAAGGTTTTCCGGTTCATAAAATTGAGATAATACTTGCCCGACTCCGGTGGCCGCTGGTCGGCAACGGTGACAAAAATCGCGGATGATTCCGCATTCCAGCCCAGCGTCCGCCGGTACCATTCCGATTTCGGAATCATCACGGCTCCGAAACGCCCCCGCATTTTGAGGAGCCAGCTGTCGAGCCATTTGTTCGAGACCGGCGAGTAAGCGGCTAGTACCTTGCAGTCGGTTTGCAGCGGCAGCGAGAGCAGATACTCCCAACTCCCATAATGCGAGGCCATGAGTACAATGCTCTTCTTTTCACGCAAAAGCCTGTCGATCAACGCGGTGTTCTCATAGCTAACTAGTTTTCCGAGGCTCGCCCGCGCTGTCCCGCTGATCATGAACGGCTCAACGACCAGGTCGGCGAGGTGACGGAAATAGGCGGTAACCATCTGGCGGATCTCCTTTTCGGAGCGCGTCGGGAAGCAGCGGGCCATATTGAGCAATACCATGTTGCGACGATAAGGCCAGAGTCTGAACAGGACCAGGAAAATAAGGTCCGACAGGGAGCGCCAGCCCCATAGGGCCAGCCTGAACCGTAGCGCCTGCATCAGAATATGTACTGCACGCCTACATTAAACCCAACGAAAAGCCCCTGAAAGTCCTTGGAGCTGTTGTTCTTCCAGATGTATTTTTTGATAAAATCGTAGTCGTTTTCACGCTCGTACGACACGTAGTTCAGCGTCGGGCCGGCGAAGGCTTCGAAACGATCGCCCAATTTCAATGCGGGCAGCACACGGAGCGCGTTCTTGTTGTAACTCCCGCCGTGAAAATCAGTAAGCGTAGTACCGACCGCCTCCAGATTAAGCCGCAGGCTACCAGCCAACGGAATATGTGCGCCCAAACCGCCCTCTGCGGCATACATCGCTTTGGGATTGTCTTTAAAATTATACCCGATACCCGCAATGCCGTACAGCACGCGACCACCCGAGCGGAAGGACACAATGCCCGTCATCGTTTCGTCGATAGTGACGGCCACCGACTTTTCCCCGTTTTTAATGAAGTTGAAGATCGCGATCGGATAATCGCTGCTGTCGGCGATATTGATAAAACCAGCCAGCTGGATTCCCTTCACTTTTTTAGCGACGTTGGCAAAACCTGAAACCTGGGCATTCACATCGCCCCCTTTGTTGAGGAACCCGGCAAGCTGCAAACCTTTCGCATCCTTTTTAGCGATGTTCGCAAAACCGGCTACCTGCGCGGCGCCCGACGCTTCGGCCAGATTCAGAAAGCCTGCAATCTGGGCGCCACGCGCTTCTCCGCCCGTGATATTGGAAAAGCCGGCCAGCTGCGCGCCCGCCGCACCGCCACCGATCACATTGGCCACACCGGCAATCTGCGCGCCGCTGGCCGAACCTCCGATCACATTTGCAGCACCGGCGATTTGCGCCCCGCTCACATTTTGCTTCACCACGTTGGCTACACCCGCGATCGATGCGCCTGTCTCAGCCTTGGAAAGTCCGGCAATAACGTGTAGCGAGAACCGGTTGCTAATGGATGCGGCATGCTTGCCATTGGAACTGACCGGATAAATAAAGCCAATGTGCACCGCCGCGGAACTATCGCGCTGGGCCACTGCGCCAAATGAATTGGTGATCAGAAGTATGCTGATGAAGAATAGACGGGATGGATTAAAAAGTAAATTTTTCATGGGTAATGCATTTGAGAAATAATTGTCTGAATGCACGCAGTACCCGGCTTTATTGCAGGCCTTCAAGTCCGCCGGTAAGAACCGCATGCATCAAATCGACAACCGTATGACACCTTACCCTAATTTTTTTCTGAAAAATTATCCCTGGGAATAGTCCCTTTTACCGAAAAGTAAATATATCTCTACAAAACAAGCTCATATCTACGCGAATTGGTAGAAATAATTTTATTTGCAATCCTTAGTGTCTTCAAATATTTATATACATTTATTTGATTATCACATTAATTACATTTTCCTCTTACCACTTAATCTAAATCACTATGATGAAACGTTATCTGCTTTTTTGCCAGTTGGCATTACTTCCTACAATGGCCGCACATGCTCAGTTTACCGCAGGAACTGAGGGTTTCTTTATCGGTCAGAACACGCAAGTCTTTATCGACAGCCTTACGCTGTTACCCAGCGTCGATTTTACAATTGCATCGCAGACGCTTACAATCTCTCCGACGCCTATTCCGGGCACACCGCCCAGTATCGCGAGGGTTTACAGCTTTACTTCGCCGATGGATTTTACGGGGGTTGCAGGTTTTTTCTACCGCGCTTCGGAACTTAACGGAAATACCGAGGGTACTTTGCAGCTCCAACACGGTAATGCCAATTTCACTTCGACCACCGGAAGTACGGTTAACACAGGCACGCACTACATTTCAAACACGCTGCCATTGACCAACTTCACGTCACTTACCGCTGCACAGGAAAATGCGTTGCCGGTGACTTTGATCGGCTTTCAGGTGAAACGTGTCGAAAACGCGACAGTACTTTACTGGCAGACTTCGGAAGAGCGTAACAGCGATCGCTTTGAGATCCAGCAAAGTGAGGATTTACGCAAATGGAACACATTGGGCATCATGAATGCAGCGAAAGAGAGCTCGCAGCGCAAAGACTATTTCTTCCCGGATGCGGCGGAGCGGTTCGGCACGCAGTATTACCGCCTGAAAATGGTGGATTTGGACGGTAGCTTTGCTTACAGCAGCATTCAGTCCATCAAACTGGCATCTTCCGGGCTGGTCAGCGCTTATCCCAACCCTGTGGTCGACAAGCTGCTTATCGGCTCCAAAGAAGCGCTCGCGAGTGTGAAAGTGACCGACCTGACGGGCCGCTCATTCATGGAACTGTCGAAGCCTAAACCGGGCCAGGAATTCAGTTTGAAAAACTACCCTGCCGGCACCTACCTCGTGAAAGTGGAAACGGCTGACGGCAAAACCCAGGTTCTCAAAATCATTAAACAATAAAGCTGTACTCCATGAAAAGGCCCTATAACGTTCTTCTAACTGCACTTTTTGCACTGTTCGCCTTCGCGGCCAACGCCCAGGTGGGTATCGGCACCATTACGCCTGCCCCAAGTGCTCAGCTGGATATTCAAGCCACCAACAAAGGCTTGCTGATACCCAGAATAACCGAAGCCTCACGCCTGCTCATCCTGGCGCCAGCCACAGGCTTGCTCGTGTACCAGACCGACGGCGCGGCAGGCTTCTATTATTTTGATGGGGCCGGCTGGCTGCCGTTGAAATCGACTGCCGGTGGGAGCGCCATTGTTCCATTTGCCTCAGGTACGCCCATCACGTTGACCACGCTTATCGGAGGAATTACCGGAACAGGTTCCGCCCTGGGATTTGGCAGCTCTCTCGACGGAATATCGCTGTCAGTCCCATTCATAGACGGCTCATTATTGACCGGCAATATGGCGTTTTCGGTACCCCGGAACGGTGTAGTCACCAGTATTTCGGCATATTTCAATACTACTGTGGCACTCAACCTGCTCGTTGGCAGTCTGAATATCACGGCACAGATATATTCCGCGCCGGCGGGGACGAACCTGTTTATGCCTCTTCCGGGAGGAGTGGTTTCCTTCTCACCGCTAACGGGCGTTATCGCGATCGGGACAATAGTTCAAGGTACTGCTAGCCTGGCTATCCCCGTCAATGCCGGCGACCGGCTTATGGTAGTTTATTCCTGTACTAATCCCGGAGGCATAATTCTCCTCTCTGCGGTAGGGCATGCAAGCTCGGGAATAGCCATTAATTAGTAATCTCAGACAAATAAATGATATTTCCATATGAAAATATCTTACATACTCAATCATTCCGCTTCCGCTCTGAAATTGAGAGGAATCTTACTAACTGCAATGCTCGCGTTGTTTGCATTCATCGCCAGCGCTCAGGTTGGTGTGGGAACCATTACTCCTGATGCGAGCGCCCAGATAGACGTTCAGTCGACCACCAAGGGCGCATTGATACCACGCATGCTCGATACCGAACGGACGGCGATCGTAAGCCCCGCAACGGGTTTGCTGGTTTATCAGACCAATGGCTCGGCAGGGTTTTATTATTTTGATGGAGCCACCTGGCAGCCGCTCATGTTCGGTGTTGCGGCATCGCCTGCCGGTTTCACCGCCACGAAAGCTTCCATGACTGTTAGCGCAAATGATCAACTTGACGGATTTACTCAGTTGTATGCCGACGGCGCAGGGCTGAATGCGGCAGCCGGAACTTATACTGTTCCTGCAACGGGCACCTATCGCATATCCGCCACTATCAACTATTCGACCACTGCGGCCCTGACAGTAGGCTTGGGACCAGGGGTAAATCCCAGGATAGCCTTGAACGTAAACGGTGTTGAGACATTGTCCGGGCTTTTTCCGATTCTCAATGTTAACGTGGCGTTGGTACTTAATCTGAGGGCTATTTTAGGAAGCGGCACGGTTGTGATTTCGGGTGACCTTCCTTTGGTTGCCGGTGACGTACTGGATCTTCAATACGCCGCGAGTGGCCTTACAGTTGGTCTCAACTTAGGTGGCAGCGGTACTACTAACGGCATCGTTTGGTCTGTTAGGAAACAGTGACATTCATTCCAGTGAAAAATACAAAGAGAGTTTCTTGTGATGAGAAACCCTCTTTGTATTTTACCCTCTATAACTTGCCATACCGCCAGCTGATTCCAGCCTGCCATCCGATCCAGGATGTAACTTTATTACTCCCGAGGCTTATATTTGGATACCCCGACAACGGAAATGATTTATATCCTTTCTTTACTTCTATGTTATCACTGTCATATACAGAATACGAAGGGCCTGCAAATAGTAAGATATGCCTGCTGAGCTTGTAAGTTGCAGCAATCTGCAAACGGTATAATGTGGGCGTCTTCTCCCAATCGCCCTGGTATACGTTCTGGTTCAGCAATTCCACGAAGAAACCTGTTTTTCTGAAAGGAAAGAATTCCCGCCCGATACCAGCACCGAATGTTCGCACTTTTTCCGTTCCGCTGAAACCCGTACCGGCCATTAGTAAACTGTAAAATTTGTGCGTGCCCATCTTCCAAGCGACATTAAGCGGCGCAACATCCGTAGCATATACCGAAATATTGGAAGTACTCTTCCTGACAATATTAATAAGCCCGATGCTCGCCCCGGAAGAGCTGTCGGCGATATTGACAATCCCTATTTGCACGCCCCTCATCACTTTGGCATAATTGAATGGTGCAAGCTGCGCGCCTTTGATGTTTCTGGCCATATTAAGCCCGCCGGAAATCTGCGTCGCACGGACCGAGTCGCGCGCGTTGTTTGCTGCACCGGCAATTTGAACTCCTTCAAAAACGCCCCGAACCTGATTATACCCACCGGAAATCTGTGCGCCGTGGCCTCCGTTACGAATCAGTCCGATAGCTCCCGTCACTTGCGCACCGGCAATGCCCCCTCCTGCCCTGCTCAGAAAACCGCTTACCTGCGCACCATCGACGTGCTTCCGGACCATGCCGCTAAACCCGGAGATCTGCACACCATGTAGTGAGTCAAGTACATTATTGCTAAAACCGGCTATCTGCACGCCATGCACGTGCCCGGACACCACGTTGAATGCCCCAGCAAGCTGCACATAGCGGACATTCTCCTTCGAAATATTAAACCCTCCGGCTATTTCGACCCCATTAACGCCTGCTGTGTAGCCACCCGCCACATTTAGCGAAAACTTGTTGACTACCTGCCCACTCATGCGCCCGTGCGTTCCCAATCCGGGCGTAAGCGATGCCTGATACGGCAACGCCACAAAGAACCGGCCGATATTCCGGCTCTGCGCGCGCAGGCGCTGGGACAGGAACAGTCGTCCCAGCCACGTCGATTCCCCTTCCGAATAGCGAACGATCAGCGGATCGAGATCCACGGCTTTGGGCTGAATGCGCATGGTGCGTGCCGACTCCTCGGTGCTGTTGATGACCATTGTCGTATCTCCATATCCTACCTTACTAACCGTCAGATAAATGGGAAAGGCCCGCTCCTTAATGCGCAGCCTGAAACCACCGTCATCTTCCGAAAGTGTCGACACAAGCAATTGCCGTGAATAGACGCTCGCGTAGTCAACCGGTTTCCCGGTTTCATCATCGAGAATGAGGCCGCTGATATGAAACGACTTTTCTCTGGCCATCGGCAAGATGATCAGGTAGTCGCCCTTCTCCTTGTATTGAAATCTATTGTAAAAAAGCTGGTCAAGCACCTGCCGCACCGGCTGCCGGGTAACATTTAATGTAACCAGGCTATCGCCCGCGATCAGGTTACTGTTGTAGGAAAAATAGAATTTACCCTGCTCGCTCATGGATTTCAAAACAGCAGAAACCGGCTGCCCCTTTACGGAGATATCAACCGGTTTATTCAGAATCTGCTGCGCAAAACTCCCGCACGGGATCATTACCAAAATCACAGACAGCCTTAATACAGTACGGAATATAGAATTCTGATTCATCCCGAAAGATAAGGCTATTTCAAAACGATCTGGTCGCCGCGGTGTTCAACTTTGAGTGAAAGAGTTTCGCTTACGACGCCCAAAATGCTTTCAAGGGAGTTCTGGTCGAAAGTGGTATTGATGGGCAGGTTCCTCAGCCGCTCGCTACCGATCACAATATCAGCCTCGTAGGCTTCATTCAGGATTTCAACCAATCGCCAGAGCGGGGTACCGTCGCAAAACAGCCTGCGGGTACGGTAGTAATTATGAAACTCGTCCGCGGTGACACCCTTCTGTATTTGCGCGCTTGCCTTTACTATGGTAGCTTCTTCTCGCGGCGTAATACGTACCCGCTGCGTGTCCCTCGAAACCTCCACAATACCCGTTTCGACGATCACCTCCGTTTTCTCCGCACTATCTTTTACATTGAATGAGGTTCCCACCACTTTCACCGTCACGTCATTCACCGAGATCAGGAACGGTTTGGATTTATTCGGTTTTACGTCAAAAAATGCTTCTCCTGTTAGTCGCACGTCACGTGTTTTTCCTTCGAAATCCTTGGGATAACTGATGCTGGATTTTTTGTTAAGGGTCACGACCGAGCCATCCGGCAAGGTGTCGGTAAGTGTCTCCATACCTGACTTAACCGTCAGCATTTCATGAGATGAACTGCGTGTCGAGAAAAGGTAGCTCAGCCAGCCGACGCCGGCTGTCATGAGCACCATCGCCACCATCCGCAGGATCCGGAATACCGGCCTAGGGTGCATTGGTAGGACCTGCGCTTCCCGCTCATTCGCCATCGTACGTGTTTTGAAACGCTCCCAGGCAGCATTTTCATCCACGGTACTCATCCGCGCGAGGCGCTTGCTTTCGTTCCAGATCAGTTCGAAATGCTCGAAATACCGTTGGTTATCATCATCGTCGAGCAGCCACTGCTTGATCTCGATCTGCTCTGCAACGCTGGCTTCGTCGAGCATCGACTTCACCAGCAATTCATCTATGTTCGGGTTGTGTTCTGTTTTCATGACTGATCAGCTGAGGAAAAAAAGTAAAAAGGAAGCCGGAAGGAAATCGGCCAGTTTGACGCGCAGAAGCCGCAATGCCTTCCCCATCTGGTTTTCCACCGTTTTGACGGGTAGTTGCAGGCGATCGGCGATTTCCTGGTATTTCAATTCTTCGAACCGGCTCATCTGGAAAATCGTCCGGCATTTCTCGGGCAGCTCCCGCAATGCAACATCCAGGCGCGTTTCGAGCTCCGATAGTTCGAGAGCCTGGGAAGCGCTGGCGCTCTGTTGCTCCTGTTGCAGCGTGTAATCTCGGTGCGCCTCCCGCACTTTCAGGTGTTTGAGGTAATTCAGGCTCTCGTGATACACCGACCGGTACAAATACCCGCTGACCGATTCGCGGATATCGATGTGGTCGGTCTTCTCCCACAGCCTGCAAAACACATTCTGGACCATCTCTTCGGCCATGATATCGTCCTTCAAAATAGTGCAGGCATAGGCGTGCAGTCCTTTGAAATGTTTCTTGAAAACTTTCTCAAACTCCGATTCCCTGTCCCTGCTCAAAACCGTTACGTGGTCATCCGCTAAGGCTGCATTCATTGCACCGACTGGTTTATGTAAAAAAAATAAGCGCCCGACTCGGGTTGTACGATATATTGACAACCGGTCGGGCGCTTACCCTAAAATTTGCCGAAAAATATTCGGCGTTATGTCTTCAACTTCTTACTTTTTCTTTGCTGCCTTGGTCGTATCGGCTTTGCTGGTTTTGTAGCGCTTATCGGGCGTACCGTCTTTTTTGAGGTGTTTATTTTCCTTGTACCGTTTGTCAGGCGTACCGTCCTTTTTCAGTTTCGCTTCCGTTTTTTGCTTTTCTGCCGTAGTCTGTGCAAAAATCGGCGTCGCCACCGCCATCAGGGCCAGCAACATCCAAGCTTTCAGGTTTTTCATAGTTGACAGTATTTATTGTGAGTGATAGTTTAAAGTGGGGCTAAATTACAATTCCCCAGGGAAATGCAAGCGGGGCGAGGCTTGGAAGAAGTAAGTTTAATCAGGATTTAATGCTACTACAAGCTGTTACCTTTTGCAGCATCTGCCG
Source organism: Dyadobacter sp. (assembly GCA_035565435.1). Classification (GTDB taxonomy): domain Bacteria; phylum Bacteroidota; class Bacteroidia; order Cytophagales; family Spirosomataceae; genus Dyadobacter. The sequence continues at coordinate 13,077 of DATMSL010000262.1, forward strand.
TAAAAGAAGAATGTATCAACCAAACATTCTTCAAAATGAAAAATCAAAGACTAATTGTGAATGATCAGGAGATTGGCATACTGAGCCGCGAGCATGGTGATTTTATTTCATTAACCGATATCGCAAAGCAAAGAGACAGAGCACCGGGCCTGGTAATTTCAAACTGGATGCGTAACAGGTTCACCATTGAATTCAACGGCCTTTGGGAGCAAATGCACAATCCCAATTTTAAACTACTCGATTTCGAGTATATTAAAAATGAAGCCGGGAGTAACAGCTATGTGTTGACCCCAAAACATTGGGTCGAGACGACGAATGCAATCGGTATCATGTCCAAACCGGGACGGTACAACGGAGGTACATTTGCGCATAAGGACATCGCCTTCGAATTCGCCTCCTGGATTTCTCCTTCATTTAAACTCTATCTCATCAAAGAATTCCAGCGCTTAAAAGATGAAGAAAACAATCGCCTGCAACTCGACTGGGATTTACGTCGAAGTCTGGCCAAGATCAATTATACCATTCACACCGATGCGGTCAAAGAGAATCTGATTCCCAAAGAGCTCGACCCGATCGCGATAGGTAAAATTTACGCTGAGGAAGCAGACATTCTAAACCTTGCATTATTCGGTATGACAGCCCGCGAATGGTCGAAAATGAATCCGAATCGTGGGAACCTCCGTGATTCGGCAATGTTGGAACAGCTCGTAGTACTCTCTAACCTGGAAAGCATTAATGCAATGCTGATCGGCCAGGGACCACCCGCGGCGGAACGTGCGATGGAACTGAACCGGATTGCAATCATTCAAATGAAATCGCTCGTAGCTAACCGGTCGTTAGAAAAAGCGCCGCTCCCACAGATCAACCAAAATGATAATCCTTAACTTTGCATCAATAATATTTATAACAAGGATATCATGAACATCCAGCAACTGGAATATATCGTCGCTGTCGACAATCACCGTCATTTCATTCAGGCTGCGGAGCATTGCAATGTAACGCAGCCTACGCTTTCCATGATGATCCGCAAATTGGAAGAGGAACTTTCGGTAAAGATTTTCGACAGAACCAAACAGCCGATTGTCCCGACCAGCATCGGGCGCGAGCTTATCGATCAGGCAAGGGTGATTTTACGGGAGACATCGCGGATCAATGAAATCGCAAAACATTTCAACGGCGACCTTTCCGGAGAACTGCACGTGGGCGTCATTCCGACCATCGCCCCTTACCTGCTTCCGCATTTTGTGAACCCGTTTATCTCCAGTTTCCCGGATATTAAACTCCACGTCTCCGAAATGATCACAGACCGGATCATTACCGAACTAAAAATGGGCAATCTCGACGTCGGAATCATCGCATCCGTCTCTGAGGAAAACAGTTTACAGGAAATTCCATTGTACAAGGAGCGCTTTTATGCTTACGTTTCCGAGAAAACAGATTTGTACTCCAAACAATACATCCTCCCGACCGACATTGAACCTAATGAACTCTGGCTGCTCGAAGAAGGCCATTGTTTCCGCACGCAGATACAACGCCTGTGCGAGCTAAGCCGCAGCAGCCAGTTCGGCAGCAGTTTTAGCTACCGCTCAGGCAGCATCGAAACGCTTATCCGCATGGTGGAGCGAAACGGGGGCATCACCATCCTGCCCGAAATGGCCGTTATGGAGCTGTCCGAAGAACGTCAGAAACACATCCGTCACTTCCGCTTTCCCGAGCCCGCACGGGAGGTGTGCCTGGTCGTCAACCGCGAGCAAATGAAAGCCCGGCTGATCGACGCGCTGCGCGAAGGCATTATGGGGCATCTGCCGGAAGAGATACTGAATAAGGATTTGGAAGTCAGAGTTTTGTAGGAAAAGTGGGAGGTCTTATTGCAAAAAGCCCCCCCAGATAAAGCCTTCAAACAATTTGACAGGGTGTCTGCCGATCACATATGACTGCTGAATACCGAGATTTGCAGCCAGTGACTTCGTATTCTTCAAATCGGCCTCTGTCGCAGTTTCCTTCACTTCAAAACATTGCTTCTGACCGAGAATAAAATCGATCTCCCGCCCGGTTTTGAGCTGATAGTAAGCGACTTCGCCGCGATGCATTAACTGATTAAAAACGGTATTTTCAAATTTTGACCCGCTGCTAAGCTCACCAGCAAGCGATGCGATACCATTATCGAGAAAGTAGATCTTCTTTGCTTTGACTATTTCACGGTCCGGGCTATTCGCAATCACTGGGATTGTTCTAATTAAATAGCTCTTTTCTAGAAGATCCAGATAATTCTCCACCGTTTGCCTCGCCATTCCTGTCAAACTTGTAAGCTTTGAAATATCCAGCTTAGTGCCAATGCGTACCGATAACAGTTTGATAAGCTTGTACAGATTAGTAGGATTACGAATGTCGGAAAGCAATGTCAGATCGAAGTTGATATATGAACTGAGGATATCACTGATCAAATCACGCTTATCTTCCGCTGAATCTGCTAAAACTACCTCTGGAAAGCCGCCAAAGTCAATGAATTCGTCATAGTAACCCTTCAAACGCTCATATTCGGAAGTAACAAATTGGCCCGCCTTTTGAATATCAGGTTTACCTGCTTGTATTCCTTTGAATCCCAGTAATTCTCCAAAAGTCAGCGGGTATATTTCAAAGATTTTCTTACGCCCGGCCAATGACTCGGAGAACTGGTTCTTCATGTAATATACGCTCGAACCGGTTACTATAAACTTGATATCGTAGCTATCGTACAGATATTTGAGAACGCTTGGCAAATTCGGTACCAGTTGAATTTCATCAATGCATATCAGCACTTTCTTAGAAAAATCCGTCCCTTGACGGCTAAGCGCCTGAACAATGATTTCATAATTCGGTTCGGAAAAAAGGGCACGCACATCTATCCGTTCTAAATCGAAATAGTGCTTCTGGGGAATGTCACATTGCGCCATCAATTGCTTCAAGAGCGTAGTCTTCCCCGTCCGTCGCATTCCGGTGAGGACAGTGATCTGCTTTTTGGTTGAATGCGCGAGAAGTGAGGGATAAACGTAGCGTGTGAGAAACATAACTTTCCTATTTTCAAGGTACACTGCAAATATAGTTATACTATTTTACAAGTATGCCCTCAAAATAATATAACTATATTATAAGCACACATTAAGAATAGTTAAACTATCGTGCTGGCCCGCCGTTTCAAATACTCCTCCATTTGCCCCAGGTTCAGCGCATTAAAGGTCATATCCTTGGTCAGCCCACCTTTTCTTGCATTTGCTACGCCATAATGCATATCCAGGTAACCCTCCATCGCATGGGCATCTGGGTTAATGCTAAGCATCACTCCTTTTTCCATGCAATAGGAGATCCACCGCCAGTCGAGGTCGAGGCGCCAGGGGGAGGCATTGATTTCAATCACCACTCCGTTGGCTGCACAGGCGTCGATGATCACCTGATGATTGATCGGGTACCCCTCGCGCGAAAGGAGCAGGCGGCCGGTTGGATGCCCCAAAATAGTAGTATACGGGCTTTCGATGGCTTTTAACAGGCGAGCGGTGGCCTTTTCAAGTGTCATCGAAAGATTGCTGTGCACGGAGGCAACAATATAATCGAACCTAGCAAGCACATCCGCCGGGTAATCGAGCGAGCCATCGCCAAGGATGTCCGACTCGATGCCTTTCAGTATTTTGAATGGTTTAACAGGATTTTCGGCAGCGAAACGTGCATTCAATCTCGCTATTTCTTCGTGCTGTCGTTCCACGTCTTCTACTTTCAACCCCTGTGCGTAAGTGGCTGTTTGGGAATGGTCAGCAATGCCGAGGTATTCAAAACCGAGTTCACGGCAATAGAGCGCCATTTGTTCGAGGGTATGCTGACCGTCGGAATAGGTACTGTGATTATGCAAAATCCCTCTCAGATCATCCCAGGTTACCAGCTGATCGGGCGTGCGGGTTTCGGCCCATGCGAACTCTCCTGCCCCTTCACGCATTTCGGGTACGATGTAGGGCAGCCCGGCCTTTTCGTAAATGGCATGCTCCGAATCCGCGGTTTCATAATAGGCATGTCGCCAGATCGTGTTGCCGGAAGTCCCTGCCAGTCCGAGGTGATCCTCCCCGGCAGTTTCGAGGAAAAGTTCGTTCACCAACCGCTCCGGTTTCACCGCCACGATTTCGATCGCCACCGCAACATCCTGGATATTGCCGCGCCAAACAAACGGCGAGGACTTCTTCTCATCCTGCACGAGCAGGTCGATGGAACCGATTGTATTTTGCAGCAGTGCCGGGGAATCGGTTCCGACCAGGATACGGATCGTTTCCACCACCTCTGATTTTCGTCTGACCTCGCCGGCCGCTTCGACCTGATCAAATGTCTTCTTCAATTCGTTTATAATAGAGTTCGCCGCAGCCTCGGCTTTATCCATGCGCAGTTTACCGGCCTGGTCTTTGAGAAATGCCAGCGAATCGAGGATCTTTTGCTGCGTGTTGGCCCCGAAACCTTTCACTTTAGCCACCGTGCCATTCAAACACGCCAGTTCGAGCTCGTGCAGGTTATCGATGCCCAGTTCCTGCCATAAAACGGCGATTTTCTTGGGCCCGATGCCTTTGATATTGAACATTTCCATTACCCCCAGCGGCGTGTTGGCTATCAGCTCTTCCAGCTCGGGGAATGTGCCGGTCTTCGCTATTTGCGCGATCTTGGTAGCCGTACTTTTCCCAACCCCCTGCAATTTGGTGAGCTCTTGCTCGGTCATGAATTGCAGTTCGTTTTCCTTGTATTTATCCAGGTAAAAAGCCGCTACGGAATATCCCTTGATCTTGAAAGGATCGGCATTGTGCAGTTCCAGCAG
>DATMSL010000263.1:0-2598 GCA_035565435.1 Dyadobacter sp.
GCGTAAACACTTTCTTTAAACAGGAAAACTTCATGAAATGTAGCGCCCTCGGGGCCCTTAATAATTTCGGGAAAATGATATAGCGAGTCGCGATCGATCCTGACAAGCTCAAAACCTCTGGCTTTGGTACTGAACGGCGTGTAATTTACATAGCCTAAGGCGGGGGAATCATACCAGTCGGGCAACTCGTACATTTTGACCGGTGCAGTGCCTTCCAGTGTATACACGACCGCAGTCGTGTTTTTGAATGGGTTGTATGCCACAGCAAGGTCGCCGGGCATCGTTTTGGTCACTTGGAGGCCAGCAGGAAAATCCAAACGCTTTTGTTTGGCTAAATCCCAGATAATCTGGTGCCGGTTATTACCATTATCGTCGAATAGCAGCTGATCGCCCGCTGCAATGCCGGTAAAATCGATCGTCTGATCCTTGAAAAGCTCGGTGATCTTCCCGCGTTTCAGCTCATAAATGTACCATGAACTACCCGCATTGCTTTTGACTTTGATCAATATTCCCTGCGGAACCACAACGGAGAATTCGATGTCCTCCGTGAATTTCTGACTGAAAACGCGGTCGTTGTGAACGATTACCGCCTGCCTTTTGCTCCAAAGTCCTACCGCATTGGAGGTCGTGGCATCGACAGGGGTGATATCCGTGAATTCGCCGAGCAGTTCTCCCGTACTAGCCTTGTAGATTTTTACGTCCGGCCCGCTCATCGTTCCGGCAATGAGGCAGTCGCCTCGGCGGAACAGATAGCTCATCGGCCCGGTGAAAAGGCGGTTGACCTTGTCCGAGCCCATTTCGGTGTAGCAAATGTCATTCAGGTAACCGGCGCTGTTGCGGAGCATGTAGTAAATCCGATTATCACATATCTGATGGTTCATTGCGTCGGCACCACCCTTGTTCAGTTCGATCAGTTTCAGGTCGCCGTTGTCGAATTTGTAAACCGTACTATAACCAATCCCGTTTTTGACCGACGAATGGATCATAAAAAGATCATTGGAAGTGGCATGAAACTCCCGTTGCGCATATAGCGAATTGTCGATTTCCCGAACCTTTTCCAGGTCGGTAATCAGACTTACCTCCTTACCTGCCACATTGAGCTCAAAAACGGCCAGCCGGTTGTTGGTAATGGCCTTGGTTACGGAAGACCAGCTGTTGGTCGGATAGTGGTACAACTCGCGCGTGCCGGCCGGAGTACCGTCTGTTTTATATATTCTGACTCCCTGCTGACTGACGGCAGTAAACACGATCTGGCTTCCGATCCTGATCGAATCCATAGCCATAGTCCAGGGGACTACTGTGCCGTCGTACGACAATAATTCGGAGGTTGTTTTGCCGTCGCTTAACCACAGTTTTCCCTTGCCCTGATCATCATTGGTCCAGAACAGCAGTTTGTTGTTGAGAACAGTCCTGAAAGCAAGCCCGTTTTCCTTGTAAACTGGCCGGCGCTTTATCAGCGGTATACGCAGCGAACTACCCGAAACATACACATTGTCCGAGAGCTCGTATTCTGTATTTCCTACCTTCACTTTCTGAACCTGATAAGGGAGCTGCTCAATGGAAATGGTTTTGTTTTCGGCGATATTGTAGATGCATTTATTATAGCCGGAACGGATTTCAAATACATCGCGTGACTGCGAAGCAAGCTTTACCTGGCGTGCCGTAACCTCACCCGGGAGGCGTGGCGATATGCGTTTGATATTCTTTTTAAAATCAAATACACCCAGGTATGCCGAGTGGACACTTTCGTATCCGAAAAGCGTGGTGAAGGTAAGCTGATCGCCTTCTAATATAAAATTGGTATGAAATGGGCCTTCGCTAGCTCCCGTCGGCGTATCGGCATATAATAAGCTCGTTTTTATATCGGCTATCGTTTCCCAATTCTGCCCCTCAATGACTTTGAATATTTTCAGTGTAATATCTTTACCGGAATAAATGGCGTCGTCAATTAAAAAAAGTGATCCGGCCTTATCTCTCAGTATCGTCGGCGCGGCGCCCCGGTTCCAATGATAGGTTTTGGCGATTTCGGTGCGGCTAACAGCAGCCACCACCAGTTTCTTTTCCACATTGCCGGCATCTACGACAATGTATTCGTATCCGTTTTGTTTCTCTGCGACAATGTCATTCAGCGGCGGCCCCGGCTCGCTGGCCAGGGTGTGTAGCTCGCTGTCCTGCACTTTCAGCGTCCATTTTTTGGCGGTCGAATCGTATGAGCCGTAATAAAGATTTCCACCTGCGTATTTAAAAGTTGTGGCTTCATCTTGCAGGAAATCAGTTTTTCCGTCGGCGTTGAGCCATGCAAATACATACCGCTGAGTCTGGACGTTGCGAAATGTAACCAGCGGTTTTTCCGAAACTATATTGAGGTTGAGGGCGCTGTCGGATCGCAATACTTTTTGTGTGCCGGCAGGAGAACCATCGGTTTTCCATATCTCGTTTTCATTAACAACGAAATAGACAAAGTCTCCGGATTTGCTGAAATCGTAGGGATAAGAGTTTTGATATCCGGGAGTAATATCTTTCAGCAGCTTTGTATTGGATTTTGCTCCTTCCGAAACCCAAAGTTCATTTCCCGTTGCGGGCGTAAAAGACGAAAAG
>DATMSL010000264.1:0-5879 GCA_035565435.1 Dyadobacter sp.
CAGGCCTGGATTAACGTAATTCTCCATTTCAATTCCAAAATAATACAAAGTAATGAGTAAAGCCTTGCCAACACGAAGTGAAAACTACTCCGAATGGTACAATGAATTAGTGAAACGCGCCGACCTGGCCGAAAACTCACCGGTGAGAGGTTGTATGGTGATCAAACCGTACGGATACTCTATCTGGGAAAAAATGCAGCGCGCGCTGGATGACATGTTCAAAGAAACAGGCCATACCAATGCCTATTTCCCGCTTTTCATCCCGAAATCGTACCTGAGCAAGGAGGCTTCACACGTGGAGGGATTTGCCAAGGAATGTGCCGTTGTGACGCATTACCGCCTCAAAAACGACCCGAACGGCAAGGGTGTGGTCGTTGACCCGGAAGCGAAACTGGAAGAAGAACTGATCGTCCGCCCGACTTCGGAAACGGTTATTTGGAGCACTTACAAGAACTGGATCCAGTCGTACCGCGACCTGCCGCTGCTTATCAACCAATGGGCCAACGTAGTACGCTGGGAAATGCGTACGCGCCTGTTCCTGCGCACAGCCGAATTCCTGTGGCAGGAAGGCCACACCGCTCACGCTACTGCCCAGGAGGCGATTGCCGAAACGAAGCAAATGCTGGAAGTTTACGCGCAGTTTGCCGAAGAATGGATGGCAGTACCCGTTATCAAAGGGGTGAAAACAGCTAACGAACGTTTCGCGGGTGCAGAGGATACCTACTGTATCGAAGCGATGATGCAGGACGGAAAAGCATTGCAAGCCGGCACTTCTCACTTCCTGGGCCAGAACTTCGCGAATGCATTCGACGTGAAATTCCAGGATAAGGAAGGTAAGCTGGATTACGTTTGGGGAACTTCATGGGGCGTCAGTACCCGTCTGATGGGCGCGCTCATCATGGCGCATTCCGACGACGCCGGCCTTGTATTGCCTCCAAAACTGGCGCCTATCCAGGTGGTGATCGTCCCTATTTACCGGAACGACGAGCAACTCGCACAGATTTCCGAGAAAGTAGCGGAAATAACCAAAGATTTGAAAAAACTGGGTATCAGTGTCAAATACGACAGCAGCGACAATGCGAAGCCAGGTTTCAAATTTGCTGAATATGAATTGAAAGGTGTTCCTGTGCGATTGGCTATGGGTGGCCGTGACCTCGAAAACGGTACGGTGGAAGTGGCGCGCCGCGACACCAAAACAAAGGAGACGGTTTCAGTGGAAGGCATTGCAGGCTACGTTCAGAACCTGCTTAACGACATCCAGGAGTCTATTTACAAGAAAGCGCTTACATTCCGCGAGGAGAATACCTATAAAGTAGATTCTTTCGAAGAATTCAACAATATTCTCGATACCAAAGGCGGATTTATCCTCGCACATTGGGACGGCACTTCCGAAACCGAAGAGAAGATCAAGGAAGAAACGAAGGCAACCATCCGTTGTATTCCTCTCAACCAGGAAGCCGAAGAGGGCGTTTGCATTTACTCGGGTAAGCCGTCGAAAGGGCGTGTGGTATTTGCCCGGGCATACTAATTTTCATTCTCATGCATTCGTGAAAAAAGATTCACGAATGCTTTTTCAAACCATCTAAATATAGAATTATGAGTCAGGCAAAGGCTGGTGACAAAGTGCAGGTACATTACAAAGGTACTCTGCCGGACGGACAACTTTTTGATTCCTCCGAAGGACGTGAGCCTTTGAGCTTTACGCTGGGAAGCGGACAGGTAATCAAAGGATTTGACGATGGTGTGACGGGCATGGCAATCGGCGACAAAAAGACGATCAATATTCCTAATGCCGAAGCTTATGGTCCGGTGAACGACGAAATGGTCATCCAATTCGATCGTGCGCAAATCCCTGCCGACATTCCATTGGAGGTTGGCGGTACATTGAATATGCACCAGGACGGCGGTCAGGTTATCCCGGTTGTTGTGAGAGAGGTAACTGAAACTTACGTGGTACTGGACGCCAACCACCCGTTAGCAGGTCAGGACCTTATTTTTGAATTGGAGTTGGTAGGTATCAACTAATCAGCGTAATCTATGAAACGCGGTCGGCACCTGGAATTCCGGGCGTTGACCGCGTTTTTTATTCAGTCCATTTGAGACTGAAACTTTCCGGCTTGCCTTTGGAGAGTTTGAGTAAAATCTGGCGTGCAGCCAGGTCCTGCAACATCCGTTCAGCCCTTTTTTCGGAGATATTGATGATTTTTGAGAATGCTTTGGCCGTGACGGAATCCGTTTCTTTGAGGTAAGTGATTAATGTCTTCACATGGCGTGTGGCCAATAACTTCTCCGTCTCCGGATCGGTCCCGCTGTAAAGCAGCAGCCTTGGAATAGGCATGCTTTTGTCCTTCACACGAATGTAAATAATGCGTTCGCCTTTCTCGTTCAATGCATGATGCGGCTTGTCTTCACTTTCATTGATAGTCACCCGCAACACCTTCTTGCCGTCCAGGTTCTCCGATTTGATCTGAACCACCAATTCCGGTTCAATGAGTTTCACGAGCGCCTTTTCAAGTTTTTGTAACTCCCGCAATTCCGATTGCACGCCCATAATGGCACCATGATCCGCCACACCGATTAACAGGTTACCTCCGGAGGTGTTGGCAAAGGAAACAATGGTTTTGGCAATTTTGAAAGGACTGTCTACCGTCCTCTTGAACTCAATAGTGAGCCCCTCCCCTTCTTTAACTAATTGAATGATACTTTTATCCATGCATTTAAATCAACCCGTATTTCTTGCCCGGCATCGACCGGACCATCCCCTGGAATTCGAGGTTCAACAGCAGCGTGGCCAGCCGGTTCAAATGAATGCCCGATTGCCACGCAAGCTCATCAATTTGCATCGCTCCCCGCTGCTTTAATAGCGAAAGTACCTGGCCTTCATCCTGTGTAAAACCTTCGAAAGTCATTATTGCCTGCTCGGAGGCGTCTGCCTGCCTCGCATCGGGCATTCCCTCGCCCCACCCCAGGGCGGCCGCCATATCCGCCACCGACGTAAAAATCGAAGCTTTATGATCACGGATCAGAAAGTTACAACCTTCAGATTGGGGTTCATGGATAGCGCCGGGCACTGCAAACACCTCCCGGTGGTAGTTCTGCGCAAACTCAACGGTAATCAGGCTGCCGCCGGTCCGCGCCGATTCCACTACTATTGTAACATCGCTGAGCCCCGCAATAATTCGGTTCCGCGCCGGAAATCTCATAAAATCCGGCTTCGTTCCCAGTGCACTTTCCGTAACAATCCCGCCATTATCCTGCATTTCAAAAGCAGTACGCTGATGCACAGCCGGGTAGATCACATCCAACCCGCTGGCCATGACGCCCAGCGTGGCCAGATTGTTGCGCAGACAATGCCGGTGGGCAGTGATATCCACACCATAGGCCAGTCCGCTGACCACAAGCGGCTGATAGGGCACCAGCTCCCGGATGATATTTTCTGTAACAGACTTCCCATACTCGCTGATGTTCCGCGTACCTACGATCCCTACCGTACGTGGCCAGTTGAAGTCGGTATTGCCTTTGGCATAGAGAGCAATGGGCGCATCGTAAAGGGGACGGAGTCGCGCCGGATATTCGGGCTCATGGAAGAAGAGTAATTGCGTCCCGGTTTTGCGACATCGAGCAAGTTCCCTTTCGGCTAGTTCCAGCGTGTTTTTACCTAAAACAGCCTTTACGATTTTATCGCCGATACCCGGGATTTTGATGAGCTTTTTATAATCCGCATGAAAAACCTGGGAAGCGCTGCCACAGTAGCTAATGAGTTGCCGGATCGTCACAGCCCCGATTCCGGGCGTATGCATAAGTGCGAGGATGCAGATTTTCTCTGCGTCGGAGGATGATTGCATGATATAGTGTGTAGGTTGAGTTCGCAGGTACTGACGCCTGGCATGCATTTTGCGAGTATACGTCAGCAGTTCATTTTCAAAAATAAACAATAATCTGAAAACCATATATGGAAAACCTCGAAACCGAAGTAGCCGAAACCGAACAACATTATGAAGGTATGGGTGCCACCTGCCATCCCGAGGGAGTTTATTACCGCGTATGGGCGCCGCATGCCGAAAGTGTTTCGGTCACGGGAAGTTTCAACGACTGGAATGCCTCCGCTACTCCGCTCCAACCGGAAGAAAACGGCATGTGGGGTGCGCTGGTTGAAAATTCGAAAGAAGGGGATGAATATAAATACGTCCTCAAAACGCCCGCGGGCGAGCTGTTCCGCAATGATCCTTATGCGCTGAAAATGACCAATTCTGCCGGCAACTGCATCGTCTACAACCACGAATCTTTCGACTGGCAGGATGTTACTTTTCAAATGCCCGGCTGGCAGGAACTGGTGATTTATGAGCTTCATGTAGGGACGTTTCATGTGAAAGAGCAAGGGCAGGTCGGCACATTTTATACGGCTATCGAGCGGCTCCCTTATTTAAAAGACATGGGTTTCAATGCCGTCGAACTGATGCCGAGCTCTGAGTTTCCCGGTTCAAGGTCATGGGGCTATAACCCAGCCAATCCGTTTGCGATTGAATCCGACTATGGCGGCCCGGACGGGTTGAAAGCATTTGTAAAAGCCGCGCACCAGGCTGGAATTGCGGTAATCCTCGACGTCGTGTACAACCACTTCGGTCCGTCGGATCTTGATCTCTGGCAATTCGACGGCTGGCAGGAGAACGATGGCGGAGGCATTTACTTTTACAACGACTGGCGCTCCGAGACTCCCTGGGGCAATACCCGCCCAGATTATGGCCGTGGCGAAGTGCGGCAATACATTCACGACAACGCCCTGATGTGGCTCCGCGACTACCGCGTCGACGGCCTGCGCATGGACATGGTTCCCTACATACGGAATGTAAAAGCCAATGGTAATCCCGGCGACGATATCGCGGAAGGCATTTCGCTCATGCAATGGATCAACAAAGATATCCGTGATAGCTGCGGCAATTGCATTACCATCGCCGAGGATATGCACTCGCTGGATTTCATCACCAATTCGGTCGAAAATGGCGGCCTGGGGTACGGGTCACAATGGGACGCGGAATTTGTGCATTCGATCCGCGACGCCATTATCACAGCCAACGACCAGGACCGGAATATGGATAGCGTCGTAGCAGCTATTACCAACCGGTATAATGACGACGCTTTCCAGCGCATCATCTACACCGAGTCGCACGACGAAGTAGCGAATGGCAAGGCGCGCGTAGCCGAGGAAATCGCCGATGGCGACGTGAATAACTGGTATTCCAAAAAGCGGGCTGCATTGGGTGTGGCATTGGTGCTTACTTCGCCGGGCATCCCGATGATATTTCAGGGACAGCCATTACTGGAAGACAAATGGTTTTCCGACAGCGATCCGATCGACTGGTCGAGGCTCGAAAAATTCAGCGGCTTCGCGGCATTGCACCGCGACATGATCCACATCCGCAGAAACTGGTTTGGCGTAACCAAAGGTCTCCAAGGACAGAATGTCGATATTATCCGTCAGGACAATGAGAAAAAAGTAATCGTGATGCATCGCTGGGACAACGGCGGCCCCAAAGACAGCGTGATGGTCGCATTCAACTTTTCTACCGAGACATTTTCCGACTACAAAGTGGGATTCCCGCGGGCTGGCAAGTGGCACCTAAGGTTCAACAGCGACAACGAATATTACGACGCGGATTTCTCGAATATGGGCGTTTTCGACGTCGATACCATGGACGGTGAAATGGATGGCTGCGGGCAATTCGCATCGCTGCAAATCCCGCCCTACTCGGCCTTGATCTTCTCGCAGGAAGAATAGGTAGAGGGAGGAAAGGGAGGAAGGAGGAAAGGGACAAAGGATTTTCTCAGTCCCCCTTTCCTCCTTCCTCCTTCCTCCTTCCTCCTTCCTCCTTCCTCCTTCC
>DATMSL010000265.1:0-3012 GCA_035565435.1 Dyadobacter sp.
AAGGATTGCAGAGCAACAGAATTGCAATAACAGTAACAAGGCAAAAGCACAGCTTTTGCCTAAGACCAACAGACAAGCATCATTTACCCAAGGTTTAGCCTTGGGCCTAGACCAACTATCTATGTTTAATCTAACAGGGAAAACAGCACTGGTGACAGGTGGCGCGAGCGGGATCGGATTGGCGATCTCGAAAACTTTCGCCAAACAGGGCGCTTATGTGCACATTCTGGAACTCAATATTGATCTGGCCAACCAGATAGTGAGTGAAATTAAGGCGGAAGGCGGCCAAGCCGAGGCACACGCACTGGACATCTCCAAGCAGGCCGATGTCGTGAACATTATCAATACTATCGCGTCGCAGCACCCGATCAATATCCTGGTCAACAACGCGGGTATCGCGCACATTGGAAAGGCGGACACGACCGCGGAAGTCGATTTTGACAGGGTGATTAATATCAATGTCAAAGGTGTTTATAACTGTCTGATGGCCACCATTCCTCATCTGAAAGACAATGGCGGAGGGGTGATTTTGAACATGGCTTCCATTGCCGCAACAGTAGGAATACCCGATCGCTTTGCTTATTCTACTGCAAAGGGGGCGGTTTACTCCATGACGCTGTCGGTAGCCCGGGATTACCTGGCCGACGGCATCCGTTGCAACAGCATTTCGCCGGCACGCGTGCATACGCCTTTTGTGGATGGTTTTATCTCGAAAAATTATCCGGGTAAGGAGCAGGAAATGTTTGAAAAACTGTCCAAAACCCAGCCTATCGGCCGTATGGCCAAGCCTGAGGAAATCGGCGCATTGGCATTGTACCTCTGCTCGGACGAGGCGGGTTTTATCACCGGCTGCGATTACCTGATCGATGGCGGGTTTGAGAAGTTGAATAATTAGAGGAGGCTGTAAGCTTTAAGCCATAGACTATAAGCCCAAGCAAGTTTACAGGTTAAAACTTATAAAATATTAAACATTAAGACGGCGGAATCTAGTCGCATAAGGCTTACAGCCTACTGCTTACAGCTCTCCCGTCCCAAATATCCCTTTCCATGAAACTCTTTCGATTTGGTGCATTTGAAAATGAAAAGCCGGGCGTAGAATTGGCCGACGGTACGAAGCTGGATGTCTCTGCATTTGGTGAAGATTATAATGAAAAATTCTTCGCGACCGACGGTATCGCTCGTTTGTCGGCCTGGCTGGAAACCAATGCGGCTTCCGCGCCGAAAGTGGACGACGGTTTCCGTTACGGTTCCTGCGTGGCGCGCCCCTCGAAGATCGTCTGCATTGGTATGAACTATGCCAAACATGCTTACGAATCAGGAGCGACGGAGCTTCCGAAAGAGCCGATCATTTTCTTTAAATCAACTTCTGCATTATGCGGGCCTTTCGACCAGGTGATTATCCCGAGAAATTCGGAGAAAACCGACTGGGAAGTAGAGTTGGCCGTGGTAATTGGTAAGAAGGCAAGCTACGTGGATGAGGCTAATGCATTGGACTACGTGGCCGGTTATGCCGTTCACAACGACTATTCGGAACGGGCGTTCCAAATGGAGCGTGGCGGACAATGGGTGAAAGGTAAAAGCAATGATACTTTCGCGCCGCTGGGGCCATACATGGTTACTTCGGACGAAGTCGGCAATGCCAACGACCTCGACCTGTGGCTGAGCCTGAACGGCAAGAAAATCCAGGATAGCAACACATCCGACATGATTTTTCAGATCCCATTCCTGGTTAGCTATCTGAGCCAGTTTATGACACTGCTCCCGGGAGATGTGATCACCACTGGTACACCAGCGGGTGTAGGCCTGGGTATGAAGCCGCCGGTTTACCTCAAAGCAGGCGATGTGGTAGAATTGGGTATTGAAAAACTGGGTTCACAAAAACAGGAAGCGATTGCCTGGAAGGCGACGGTATAAGGGATTCTGCGGCGTTCGTGGTCATTAATAGTCAGGGATGGTCAGGTATAGTCATTAATAGTCAGGTATAGTCATTTGTAGTGATTCGCTGTCAGGTGCATTTAATTTCTGATATCACACAACACTTGACCACAAATGACTACACTTGACAATGAATGACCACACATGACAATACCTGACTACCAATGATAACACCTGACCGTAACTGACCAAGTTACCAGCACAGTAAAGAAGTATATGACAATAGACGCTCACCAGCATTTCTGGATATTTGACGAGGAACGTGATTCGTGGATCACGCCTGACATGGAGGCGATCCGGCGGAATTTTCTGCCGGAGGATCTTTGGCCGGTTCTGAAAGCGAACAAGGTCGATGGATGCGTGGCGGTGCAGGCTTCGCAAAACGATGCAGAAACGGAGTTTTTGCTGCATTTGGCTGAGGCCAACGATTTTGTGAGGGGCGTGGTAGGATGGGTGGACCTCAAAGCGGTGAATTTGTATGATCAGCTCGAAAGGTACTCGCAGTTTGAGAAGTTGAAAGGCTTCCGTCATGTGGCGCAAGGGCAGCCGGAAGGTTTTCTGCTGCAACCGGAGTTCATCCGGGGCGTAGGTACGCTGGTTGCATTCGATTTTACCTATGACATCCTCATTTATCAAAGCCAGTTAAAGGAGGCATTCAACTTCGCGGTAAAGTTGCCGAATGTACATTTTGTGCTGGACCACATTGCCAAGCCGCTCATCAAAGCGCAGGAGTTGCAACCCTGGGCAGACGATATTCGCCGGTTCGCCGAACTACCGAATGTGCATTGCAAAGTATCCGGTATGGTGACCGAAGCCAACTGGCAGCATTGGGAAAAAGCCGACTTCAGGCCTTACCTGGATGTCGTTTTCGAAGCATTCGGCACAGAGCGCATCATGTACGGCTCCGACTGGCCGGTGTGCCTGGTCGCAGGTGAGTACGAGGGCGCGAAGGGAATCCTGACCGACTACCTGAGCATGTTCTCCGACGACGAAGTGCGCGATGTAATGGGTAATAATGCGAGGCGCTTTTATAACCTCGATATTTAAATAGTATTATGAAAAGATATTGTCTTGCGG
>DATMSL010000266.1:0-1564 GCA_035565435.1 Dyadobacter sp.
ATCAGACCTACACCGCCCGGCACCGGCGTAATATAGCTCGATTTGGGTGCCACGTCGTTGAAATCGACGTCGCCCTTGATCGAGAAGCCGCTCTTTTTGGTAGCGTCCGCGACACGGGTAATGCCTACGTCCACCACAACCGCACCTTCTTTGATGTAGTCAGCCTTCACGAATTCGGGACGGCCCAATGCGACGATCAGGATGTCGGCCGACTGGCAGATCTCTTTCAGATTTTGTGTTTTGCTGTGCGTGATCGTCACGGTACAGTTGCCCGGGTAGGTGTTGCGCTGCATGAGGATGCTCATCGGCAGGCCCACGATCTGACTCCGGCCGATTACCACGCAATGTTTGCCGCTCGTTTCGATTCCCGCGCGGATCAGCATTTCGAGGATACCAAACGGTGTAGCGGAAATGTAAGCAGGCAATCCTTTGCACATTCTGCCGACGTTAATCGGGTGGAAACCGTCCACATCTTTGGCTGGGTTTACAGCTTCCATCACTGTGTTTTCAGAAATGTGTTTTGGCAACGGCAGCTGCACTATAAAACCGTCCACGTCGGGGTCGTTGTTCAGCGATTCTACCGCTTCAAGGAGTTGTGCCTCGGTAATGTCCGCTTCGAAGCGCAGCAGGGTAGAAGTGAACCCGATTTCTTCGCAGCTGCGGATTTTGGAGGCTACGTAAGTTTCGCTGGCACCGTCCTGGCCCACGAGTATCGCTGCCAAATGCGGTTTTTTACCACCGCCGGCGACCCATTGTTCAACCTCGGCCTTGATTTCAGATTTTATTTGGGAAGAAATAGCTTTCCCGTCGAGTAGTTGCATTATTATTCAGGTAGTAAATATTTCTTGATCAAAGTTTGCATTCCGGTCGTGGCCTTTTCCTGGATGAAAACCATGTTGGATTTCAAGGTAATGTCCGGCTTGTTCGGATCTACAATGTAAATACGCTTGCCGATGGGAACGTAATGAACGAGCCCGGCGGCGGGGTAAACCGCGAGGGACGTGCCGATCACCAGGAACATATCCGCCTGCTCGGTTACATCCACGGCCACTTCCATCATGGGTACCTCTTCGCCAAACCACACGATATGCGGCCGTAACTGGCTGCCCAATTCGCACAAATCGCCTGTTTTGAGCTCCCAGCCGGTCATTTCATAAACCAGTTTCGGATCCTTCGTACTGCGCGATTTGAAAAGTTCCCCATGCAAATGAATCACTTTCGAGGAGCCCGCGATTTCGTGCAGGTTGTCGACGTTTTGCGTCACGATCGTCACATCGAAATGCTTTTCCAGCTCCGCCAGCGCGTAATGTGCCGCATTAGGCTTCACATCCGCCGCCTGTTTCCGGCGTTGGTTATAGAAATCCAGCACCAGCTCCTGGTTACGAATCCAGGCTTCGGGCGTAGCGACGTCCTCAATGCGGTAATTATCCCAAAGCCCATTATTGTCTCTAAAAGTACTGATCCCGCTCTCAGCGCTGATCCCTGCTCCGGAAAGTACAACCAGTTTTTTCATGGGCTTCTTCGTTTTAGGTGTGTTAACCTTTTTTTGTTGCTTTTTTTGCAG
>DATMSL010000267.1:0-5362 GCA_035565435.1 Dyadobacter sp.
AGCTCGTTCTCGTGCGGCGCTGGTCGTGCAGCAGTTCCAGTTCTTGTACCTTGCCATTTTCCTCCAAATACACATAAGAAGGTACAATCAGCAGGTTCGCCTCGTCTTCTTTCAAGTAAAACTTCGGCTTCTGGAATGCCAGCGGCGAAGTTTGTATTTCGTGGCGGGTCTGGAAAATCACATCGAATTTTTCCGAAACAGGTATGATCCAGTTTTTCAGGAAATCGTCGCTAAAATCCTTCTTAACCCGTATTTTAAATCCATTCTGGCTCAGATAAGCGACCATTTCGGCCTCGCTGATACCCGCCCAGCGGAATAATGTCTTTTCGTTATAAAGTCCCAGCCAGAAACTATCGAGCGTCACCACTTTCTGCAACTCCAGCGGGGTGCCCGGTTTGATTTCCACGTAAGGATTTAATGTAATAAACTCCTTGTCCTCCGTGAGCACAAAAAACAGTTTTACGGGCTCACGATGCAGTTCCAGCTGGGTAAGCTGATGGTTGCTGGTCACGTAATCACCGTCAGCGAGGAACAGTCGGTCGCCATCGAGGTCGTTGAAAACGCGTGTAAGCTGCTTGCCCACGTAATTCCGCGCTTCGTAGCGTTGATCGGCCTCTACATCATCGAAATGCAGATAGGCATTATAAGCCCAGCCTTGCTTACGGATAAATTTCTGCAAACCTTCCTCCCAATGCTTCGCCATGCGCACCAGGCGCGCGTCCGATTCCGTAAGTACCGGAATTTCATCCGCATTATAGTAGTGGCTCGAACCTCCGGCAATGTTGCGGATGTTGGTTACCTTCTCGGATTTGGAACTGAATTTGACTGAAAAAACGCCGAAACCGATGTCCAGCAGGTGATTTTTTCCTTTTGGCCAAAACACAAAAATGGAAACGCGGTCCTCGTCGTCCTGACCATTGTCAGTGAGCGTCACAGCAAATGACGATTCCTGCACAGGCAATATGCGCTCGCGCAGCGATTGCCAGTCCTGGTAAGGGCCTACTTTCTGAATCGCCGGATCGAGCTTGATCAAATGCAGCCCGCCGTCTTCATCGAGCCGGAATTCGAACTTATCTTTAAACTGATCTTCCAGGGAATAACCGTACTCGGCCAGCAGATTGCTCTTCTCGACCGTCATATCTCGCATCACCTCGAATGCCTTCTCGCCCAGCTCTTCACGGAGTTTCAGCAACGCGGCAAGCTTATGCTCGCAAAGCGGTACCCACAGTTTCTGGTTACAAGTACAGGAAGTCTGAACCTGCCGGGTGCCCTTTACACGCCTGAACGTGGTCATATACTCCTGCCCTTTGTCCGTCACCTGGCATTCCGCCTCGCCTTCCTTGGCCGATACAATCTCCACCGGACCTACGTTTTCACGGTTCTGCCAGGTATCGTCGAGTACCATGCTGCGGAGCTGCATTTCGCGGATTTCTTGCAGTTCGATCGTCGTGTTGCCCATTTCGTGGACAACCTGCTTGATCGTCGGCATCTTGTCGAGAATGTACAAAATACTCGCCACGCGGTGTTTGCACAGCCCGGCTTTGTCGGGGCACGAACATTCGGTGGTTATCTGCGGTGTGAGAAAGTCGCGGATGAAAATCTGGTAATACTGGATCGAATAGTCGCTTTTGACCTTGAACTCAGCATTACCGGGGCCATTATAATCGAGTTTGGAAACTTTTAAGCCGCCACTGCTATAAATGGAACGCCCTCTTGACAATACATCCCTGTCCGCCCGTCTTAGTAAGAAGTTGGATAATTTCTCCTTCTTTTCGTTTTCCATTTACCCTGCTGCCTATTAAAAACGCAAAAGTACGGTATGTTTCTGTCTTATAGAAACGAACGAAGAAGTATTGCCCCTCAACTAACCGGTTTATGAGCGCACATAGGGCTGGTCGATTACCCCGATGTGTCCCGAATGCAGTGATTCATTGCAGAATGCAACGATCTGCGGGCCGACATTAGGATACAAATGCCTGGAACCAAGCGATGCCACCGGAAGCCATACGATTTCCAATGCAGTAGTATGCAGCGGATCAAGCGTGGGTGTGCCCTTTGTTATATTTGCGTTAAATACCATGTGCAGGGTCTCTTTCCGCACTTCCTGCCAGATTACCTCCCCGCAGGAGACCATTTTGCCCACTGCAACCTCCACGCCCAGCTCTTCCATCAACTCCCGTGCGAGCGCATCAGAGAGCGATTCGCCAGGATCGGGATTACCGCCGGGCAAAGCAAATACTTCCTTTTCGCCGTACTGGTAGCGCAGGGTGAGGATCTTGTCGTTGTCGAGAATGATAGCGGATGGACGGACGTTCATAACGGTACGGGTGTGCTGGATGTGTTGGTCAGATGTGGTCAGGAGGTTGTCAGGTATGGTCAGGAATGGTCAAGTATTGTCAGGTGTGGTCAGGAGTTGTTAAGTATTGAAATGATTGTTTCTCAATAAACAAACTTCCCGTGAAAAATAACACCCCCCTAACAACAAATGACTACACTTGACTACTCCTTGACATTTCTGACCACAAATGACAACCTCCTGACCATTCTTGACTACTCCTGACAATACTTGACAACTCCTGACCAACACCTCACGTCGCCTTACCACACACGCGTCAGTCGCGCAGCACCATTTTTTCGATCAGGAGCATAAAAATGTGAATGACCTTGATATGGATTTCCTGGATGCGGTCGGCGTAGCCGAAATGCGGCACGCGGATCTCGACATCGGCAATACCAGCGAGCTTGCCGCCGTCCTTGCCCGACAGGATGATGATCTTCATGCCTTTCGCCTTTGCGGCCTCGGTAGCGCGGATGATGTTGGCGGAGTTTCCGCTTGTGCTCAGTCCTAACAGCACATCGCCAGGCTGGCCCAATGCCTCTATATATCTCGAAAACACATATTCATATCCAAAATCGTTGCTTACGCAGCTCAAATGGCTCACATCGGAGATCGCGATGGCCGGTAATGCGCGACGGTTGTCGCGGTAGCGGCCGGTAAGTTCCTCGGCGAAATGCATAGCGTCGCAATGCGAACCGCCGTTGCCGCACGAAAGGATTTTACCGTTATGAATAATCGCATCGGCCATCAGGCCTGCTGCCTTTTCGATCTTTTCAATTTGCTCGGGGTCGCTCAGGAAGTTGTCTAGAACGACTTGTGCTTCTTTCAGTTCCTGGCTAATAATGCTTTGGTAATTCATGTTGGTATTATGCTAATGAATATCAGAGTTTGATGGCTTTGAGTATATGCGCCTTCCGGCCGGGGCCTTTGTGCCGCTCCACCTGAAAACCTGCGGCGGCCAATGCCCTTTTAACGATGCCTTTCGACGAATATGTCACTAATACGCCACCGGGCTTGGTTTGGGCCGCTATTTTGGTAAAAATTTCTTCCGTCCAGAGTTCGGGCTGCGCCTGCGGATCGAATGCGTCGTAGAAAATGACGTCAAAAAACCGGTCCGGCGTGAAGTCCTGTAAGGTGGTTATTTCTTTCCTCAGATTAAAAAAAGGAGAAATGGCCACTTCCCTGCCCCACGGCGCCTGGTGCAGCTGCATAAAGCCTTTTTCACCGGTGGCTTCTTCGTAGTTGAGTTGCGATGCTTCCAGCAACGAAACGGGATATGCTTCCACGGAAGTGTAGAAAACTTGCTTTTGAAGTTGATCGGCCAGTTTCCAGGCGAGAAATGCATTCAGTCCCGTACCGAAACCCATTTCAAAAACAGAAACCGGCCCGTTTTCAAGGGCCGGCCTTAATCCAAGGTTGATATAAATGTGCTCCGATTCATTCAGGGCACCTTGCAAGGAATGGTATTGCTGATTGAACTGCGCACTGAACAATGAATGCGAGCCGTCTTCCGTGATAATGAAGCGTTCCAAATGGCCGGGTATTAGTTTGGCCAAAAGTACTAAATCATTCTGCGCAGTGTAATCTGGGTAAAGAAAATATCGCCTTTGCGTTTTACAAGCAGGTCTATGTTTTTGCCATCACCGCGCTGCATCAGCTTATATACTTCACTCACATTCAGTTCGGACGCGGAATGGTCGTCGATAAACAGGAGCTGATCACCCTCCATCAACCCCGCACGCGCCGCCGGAGAATCGGCTACGATGTGGTTGACAATGTAATCGCGCAAATCCCTTCCTTCCGCACGGATCTCCATGCCGCTCATATCATGCTCGAATTTCTCACGCAGGCGACTTCTGATCGGTTTGAGCACCATGTAGCGCTCACCGTAGTTGAATGTGACCTTGAAACGGCGGAGCAGCTCGCAACCGATGTTCCCCTGCCGCTCGGCCCCGGCCCGTATTTTCGAGCCGAATGCGATGCTGTCTGGGAAAGAGGCTACCACATTGTTGAGCTCAAACCGACCCAGCTTCATTTTATCGACCCGGCCCAGGTTTCCGTTGATCACGCCGTTCAGCCCACGGCCTAATTGCGCACGGATCACTTTTTCGGGCAAGCGGAATGTTTCCTTAGGGGTATTATTGAGAAGCAATGCATGTCCGGCTCCCGTATCAATCAGCACGCGGATCGGATGCTCGCGCCCATCGGCGAAAAGCGTTACCGCATCGGTAAATGGCTTCGTATCTTCAATAATGAGCGGGTGCTTGTCGCCTTTGCTGGTTTTGTACTTGTACCTGTCGGGCCGCATCAGCAATATTTCCTTTTTGGCAAAATCGATGGTTACGACGAAGTTGTTGAAGATCTCATACCCGAAAATCCCGTGTACCGGCACGCCCACGTACTCGGATAGCCGCAGGAAGTCCTGTTCGAGGATCACAATATTCTGATGATTGGCTCTGAGCCTGCCCATTGAAAACTTATTGTCTATCGCTACATGCGCGGAAATAGATGCGCCTTCGCCTGCGCCGGTGAGGTTAACCTTCCGGGTTAAACGCAGCTTGTCGGCTTTGAGAATGTTGGGGTCCGTAATGATAATCGAACTAACTCCCGTGTCGAGGATAAAACGCAGCGAATCATTGTCGTTGATCTTCGCGTAGAGCAATATCAGGTTGGAATGCAGCTCGAACGGGATACGTGCTGTTTTATGGTTTTTATCCAAAAAGTAACCATACTTCTCCTCTGATACAGGGGGTACGTCGCTGGAATGGCCGAATGTCAGGGTGTGAGTAAAAAGTATGATCGCTGCTATAAACCACTTAGACGTTTTCATCGTGGCCTCCTTTCTTTATAATGGCTAATGTTCTAACTCCGGGGTGACATATTTCAACACGTTGACTATAAATGACTTGAAACTCTATTTATATTCTTCGGTGTACGCTAAGTATCGAATTCAGTCCAATCGGTTAATTCAAGTAAAAATAGTTCTTTTCACATTAATAAAACACAAAAAAATCTCGATATGTG
>DATMSL010000268.1:0-8528 GCA_035565435.1 Dyadobacter sp.
GAAACACAGCATGACTTGACTGCGAAAGGAAAGAAGAGCCGTAGCCCGGCTCTTCACGCCTTGATTTTCCATTTTTCAGATGCAGCAATACAGACGTTTCGCCAGTTGCCAGGCCAATTCTTCGGGTAGGCTTCGCCGCACGGTGGAACCGCAGCAGATCGCGGTTCTGAGAGGTAACCGAAAGCCAGTTACCGCCCGATGAAGCAACGCGCACGAGAGCCTTCATGTTTCCACCCGCCATATAGCCGCTCTCCGAAATACTGAGCGGACGAAAGCCACCCTTGCCGTCCCCTCTGAGGACAAGCCCATACATTGCATCATACCGTCCTATTGACACTTCGGAGCCGTAATCGTTTCCGGAAAGCATCAGGTCAAGGTTGCCGTCCTGATCGAAATCCTCCGCTATCATCCCGAAAAGCGGGGCAAACTGCGCCTGAACAGGCAGTTCACGCAAAGCAAACTTCCCACCTCCCTGGTTCTCAATATAGCTGCTTTTCATCCAGGTCGCTGTCAAATGCAATGCGTCTTTCAGCTCTTCCGGCTTCAGAATATCCGGCAAACCCGACTCCGCAAACTTCCCGTACTCCTGAAAGCGCTGGCGTACCTGGATCACCTGTTTGCCCATGTCGTCACGCGTGTTGTATGGAAACTCCTTGTAAGTATCATCCTGCGCTTTGTAAAACACCGTCGGTATCGCATCGAAATAGCCGTCGTTGTTAAAATCCTTCGCGTACACGCTCACAGGACGGCTTTCCGAAGCCCTGCTGAGGGTATTTGCGCCCAGGTTCCCGCCAATGTAGTCCATGTCGCCGTCGTTGTCAAAGTCACCTGCAACAAGACTTCCCCACCAGCCTTTTTGAGCTTCCAATCCGGTGGTAATCTTCCTGAATTTGCCTTTTTCGTTTTTGAGGAAAGTCAGCGGCATCCATTCGCCTGCCAGTAGCAGGTCTGCCCAGCCATCATTGTCATAGTCAGTCCAAAGTGCGTCGCATACCAACCCAATCCCCGCCAACTCGGGTGCAACCGCTGCCGTGACATTTGAAAAGCGCACGGCAGTGCCATTGGAATCGTTACGCAGAATGTAACTTGAAACCGGCTTCGGATATTTTCCGGACTCCACCCTTCCTCCTACAAACAAATCCAGATCGCCGTCATGGTCAAAATCAACGGCTTTTACGCAGGAACCATTCACCAAAAATGCAGGTAATGCGGCGGTATCGCGTGTAAAATGACCTTTGCCGTCATTAACGTACAGCGCGTTCTTCAATGCATCCGAGCCTTCCTGAATTTCATAGCTTCCGCTGACGACATACAAATCCAGATCCTGGTCCCGGTCGGCATCAAAGAGCAGCACCCCCATGTCCTCCGATGTTTTCTCAAAGCCTTCCGGTCCGGGCAGCAAGTCTGCAACCGTGAATTTACCATCGGGCTTCTGGAGTAAGAAACGGCCTTTATGCAAGTACGCGCCACCAACGAACACGTCCTCCAGCCCATCTCCGTTCACATCCCCCACCGCCAGCGCAGGCCCGAATTGTGACATTTTATGCGGCAGCAGTTTTTGAACATTGAAATCGATGATATCCGTTTCTTCATGGCGATATGGGACGTTCAGATCACTCGTAATATCAGTAAACAAGGGCGTAACGGTTGTTTCGGCAGGAGTCGGAGCCAGCATCGAATCTTTCTCCCGAACGACCAGCAACTGGTTAGCTTTGATGTTTTTCAAAACCTGACTTTTTCCGCCCGGCCAGGTGATTTTCACCTCCTGCAAAGATTTTTCTTTTCCCAGCCCGAAATGCAAAACCGGCTCAACTGTCGACAAGTAGCCGCGGTACGGTGAATTCTCTGCTATCTGTTTTTTACCGTCGCCATAAGTAATTTCCGCAATGGTACCGATTCCCGAGCCATTATAACGATCCCCCTTAAACGCAATGCGCAGGTAATTGCTTTCCTCCGACTTTAACTGAATGCTGTTGTTGCGATAAACCATCGCCGAGTCGTTGATATTATTCACGATGTAGTCCAGATCCCCATCGTTGTCCAGGTCGGCATAGGCTGCTCCATTTGAGAATCCAGCCGTCTCGATCCCCCAATCGTTGCTGACATCTTCGAAACCGAGATTGCCTTTGTTTTTGAATGCAAAATTCCTGATCCTGACGCTCGGAATATAATCCAGCATCATCATCGGAGCCATAATGCTCGATACTTCGTTGCGATACGCGATAAAGTCGAGGTCTGTAATATCCTTCGGAAAGCCATTTGTAACTATAATGTCACGAAGACCGTCATTGTCAAAGTCAGTGACCATCGGCGTCCAGCTCCAATCAGTCTCGGCAACGCCGCTAAGCAGCCCTATTTCACTAAAAACCGGAGACTTATCTTTACCCGAAGCACTTCCCATATTGAGTTGCAAAGTATTTCTGGCTACCTGATACTGGTAACCAAATAAATCGTTGTTCTGGTAGGTAACATAGCTGTTCGCGGGCGTCATCATCTTTTTACGGCGGTTGGTTGCCGGCATCATATCCACAGCTACCACATCCACGAGGCCGTCGTTATTCAAATCAGCCACGTCGTTGCCCATCGCCGAGTGCGAGGTATGCTTGAAATAATTTGCGGCCTGGTCGGTGAAAGTACCATTGCCATTGTTGATGTAGAGAAGATCGTTCGTGAGGTAGTCGTTTGTGATGTACACGTCTTTCCAGCCATCCTGATTCACATCCGTCACATTGATACCCAGGCTATAACCTTCGACCAAGATACCAGCCTCTTTGGATACGTTGGTAAAAACCGGATGGTTCAATTTCGCGTCCCAGTCGTTACGGTATAGCCGGTCGGTACGGCGCGACGAGCCGTCAACGATCTTTTTATGATACTTATTGGGGAAGTTGTTATCATCCATTTCATTGACGATCAGGAACAAATCCAGATCACCATCATTGTCATAGTCGAAAAACGCCGCATTTGTCGTGTGCGTCGTATCAGCGATCCCATATTCCTTACCCATTTCCTTGAAAACCGGCACTTTGTCTTTCCCCAAGCCCTGGTTGACATACAGCAGGTTCTCGCGCTGCTGCGCCACCTCACGCACGGATGCGCATACGTAGATATCCAGTAAGTTATCATTGTTGATATCCACCAAAGCCACGCCTGTCGACCATTTATTCTCCGGCGCGACGCCTGCTTTTTCAGTAACGTCTTCGAATTTGAAGTCACCCTTATTCAAATACAACTTATTAGGAGCGGTATTACCGGTAAAATACACGTCGGGCAGGCTGTCGTTGTTAAAGTCACCCAATGCTACTCCCCCTCCGTTGTAGACGTATTCGAACGCCAGAATATTCATAGTGTCGTTTTCGGCAATACGGTTCGCAAACCGGATACCTGTTTCATCAGCGGGCAGTTCGGTGAACGTTTTGAGTTCTTTTTTACAGGATACAAGCAGGACTGAGCCCACCAAAACAGGAAGTAAGCGCTTAAACAGCATTTGCCGGGTGCGATAAAGTTGACAGAATCAGGATATCTCGAAATTAACAAAAGGAGATGGTAAATACATACCACCTCCTGTAAATTAGTCAGGTTTGAAATGCTTAGAAACCAGGGTTCTGTTTCAGGACGTCAGCACCCTGAAGGTCAATTTGGCTCTGTGGTATCGGTAACAATTCGTATTTAGCCGCGAATTTGGCATTACCCAAAGCCCCAGTAAGTTGCTTAGATTCGAACGTCAGGTATGCATTGAGTTCTTTATCGGCAATACCCCAGCGTACCAGGTCGAAGAACCGGTGGCCTTCCAGGTTCAGCTCCAGCTTTCTTTCAAAACGAACGGCGGTACGGGCTGCCTCCTTGTCGGTCCATGCAGTTTTGTAGGTTCCGATCACATATTTCGCTGCCGGAGCCCCTCCCTTCTTCACGAACCCGTCGGGATTCGCTGCGCGGGCGCGTACCATATTTACATATTCCCGTGCCTTTTCTAATGTTCCAGCTTCTATTTCCGCTTCTGCGGCCATCAGGAGCACGTCGGCAAAGCGGATCACCGTGTAGTTGATCGCCGTATAGCCGGGTGTCCAGGAGCTATTATCCTGCAACGAACCTACGTCGGTTTTGTAGTAAGCGTACTTTTTGGGACTATACGGACCGCCGTTTGCCTGGTTACGGATCCAGTCGGCACCTGGGTGGTCGATCCAGTCGAGGAATGGAATCCCGCGGCGGCCGACCGAGTGGTCGAGCCGTGGGTCGAGATTGCCAGCATCAGGCGTGAATTTGTCTTTGGAAAGCAGACCCATATCTGAAACCACCTCATTTTTATCTGAATTGTATGAACCATCAAGCAACGGCAAGCCATTGGCATCGGTACGGTGCGAATTCACCATTTCGAAGCTTGGCTGAAAGAAACCGCAGCAGTTACCGGGGCCGTTCGCACCGGTGTTATATGGCCAGTTGAGATCAAACTCAGGGTTCGCGTTATTTACGCTACCTGTGTTGGCCGCTGCCTGTACCGCGAAGACGGATTCTGAGTTATTGTCGTTCGAAGCACGGAATACGTCGGCATATTTAGCCACCAATGCATATTTCTTGCCGTTGGTAGTCTGCCCGTTGGCAATGATCTGATCAAAAAGCGTTTTAGCCTCAGGGAATTTTTTCTGATAGACATACGCTTTAGCGAGGTACGAAGCTGCTGCCCATTTGTTGGCACGCCCCACCGCATCCTGTGTTACCGGCAGGTTATCAAACGCAAATTTAAAATCCGCCTCGATCTTAGGCCAGAGGTCCGCATCGTTTTTCACCTTTTCGATACCGGTTCCATAGTCAACCGACTCGTCCACATAAGGTGTATTGCCAAATGCCTTTTTCAGTTCGAAGTAATAATGTCCGCGCAAAAAGCGGGCCTCTGCACTAATGCGCGTCTTAGTCGCATCCGTGACATCCGGATCAGCCTTGGCTACGAGGCGCAGCACGGCGTTCGCGCGTGAAATACCTTCATAATTACCTACCCATTTATCAGAGATAACCCCCTGAGTACTCAGGTATTCATAGCGCTGGATCGGGTTGATGTCGCTAAAATCACCGGGGTCGGTACCTTTGTTGGCATCGCCTCCGCGGATACTGCCCCAAACCCAGTTGCTCGGGCTGGCCATCCTGCCGCCCGCGCCCTTGCCGTTGATCTGGCCATAGACCCCGATCAGCACTCCTTCGAGCCCTTTTGTAGAGGTAAGAAGTTCTTCACTCACCGCGCCTGTGGCTGGCTTATCCAGAAAGCTTTCTTTACAGGAGAAAAACACCGTCATAACGCCGGCGATAATCACCATACTATTTGTTAATATCTTTTTCATCGATTCAGAATATTAATGATTCATTCAATGTAGAAACAGCCTGTTTAAAGATTAGAAACCAAGGTTTACACCAAAAACCCAGCTTCTTGTTACAGGATAGTTCCCCACATCGATCCCGAATTGCGTGTCCGCGTTACCACCTACACCCGGATCGAGTCCCTGGTATTTGGAGATTGTAAAAATGTTGTTGGCTGAGGCATATAATCTCAGTTTCTGCATTTTCAACTTGGCCAGCAAAGTTTTGGGCAGATTATAGCCTAGAGAAATATTCTGCATTCTCACATAGTTACCATTTTCTACGTAGAAAGAGTTGGCTTGCGTGTTGGTGCTGAAGTTGGAAGCACTTTCGAAGATAGGAATGCTGGCACCTGTGTTTGATGGCGACCAGGAGTCTTTCACTCTTTCGCTGATGGCTGCTCCTGCAAATGAAGGATAGAAATCGGTAAACCATTTCGAAGCATTGAAAATCTTGTTTCCAATGGAAGTGTACATATAAGTTTCGACCTCGAAATTCAGGTAAGTCAATTTCAGATTCAAACCGCCGGTGAATTTCGGAACAGGGCTACCAAGATACATGCGATCGTCGGCATTGATCATGTTATCACCATTGATATCCTGGTAACGGAAACGACCGACACCTTTCCCATCCTGTGCAGGCGCTTGCTTCACTTCTTCCTCAGTCTGGAAGAGGCCAAGTACATTATAACCATAGAATGCAGAAAGCGAATGACCAAGCTGGTTACGGATTGGCTGCAGGCCGCGGTACCCCGGGTTGATACTTGTAAGGTATTTATCACCGCCCAGATCGCCGATTTCGTTTTTCAGAACGCTACCAGTCACATTCAATTCATAGCCCAGCTTGCCGCCCGCCTTGCCTTTTGTAATAACCTGAAAATCGATACCCTTGTTGGTAATGGTGCCTGCATTCACGTACGGAGGCGTCGCACCCGAGCCTACAACGGCCGGCACCCCTTTCTGGAACAGCAGATCTTTGGAATCTTTCTGCCAGAAGTCAAGGATCACATCGAGTTTGCCATTAAACAATGTCGCATCAAAACCGATATTTTTGGTCACACTGGTCTCCCATTTCGCTGAAGCGTTGCCTAGTTTGCTGCGGTAATAGCCTTCGACGGCACTGGTGTTGGAGCCGGTAATATCATATGCCGATGTTCCGATACCCGCCGAGTAGAGGCTGTATTGGTTGTCGGGACGCACCGGATTGGAATTACCCATATGACCATAACCTCCGCGGATTTTCAAATCGCTTAGGAATGTAAGGCTCTTCATGAAGTTTTCGGAAGTAACGCGCCATGCCACCGATACCGCCGGGAATACCCCGTAACGGTTCGCCGCACCAAAGCGTGATGCACCATCTCGGCGTAATACCCCGGACACAATATACCGGTCGTTGAATATGTAATTCAAACGCCCGAACAGTGAATACATCGTTACGCCATTAGCGAGTTGGCTGTTTACGACTTTCGAAGACACGTTCGACATATTCACATAATTTATGTCATTCGAAAACGGGTTCAAGCCTGATGCCTGTAAATCGCGGCTTTTGTCTAGAGTTAATGATTCCTGACCTACCAAAATGTCCACATTATGCAAACCGAATGTCTTGCGATATTGCGCGGTGTTCGTAAATGTCCACGAAAAGCGGTATCCCGAACCTTCGCCATAGCCTACTGCTGAGTTATTTTCGGAGTTTTCGTATTGACGTCGCGAATAGTTCCAGTAAGTATAGTTGTTATACTGGGCACCCAGGCTGGATCGAAACGTCAGGTTTTCGATCGGATCGAATTCCAAGTAGATGTTACCGGCTCCGTTTGCGTTGAAAGCGTTGTTGTTTTTCATACCATCCCTGGTCGCCACGGGGTTTCTCGGGTTGTTGAAACCTTTCGCCGCCGTTCCCGCATAACCGCCGAATTCGTCATAAACGGGAATGATTGAAGGCATACGGAATGCACTCAGGATGTCGTTCTCGTCGTTCGCTACCCCCTGGCCATTATTCGCTCCGCCAATGCCGAGCACCTGGCGGTAGGTTCCCTGAATGTTCTCTCCGAATCTCAGGTTTTTAAGGATATTGAATTCGGTATTCACGCGGAAAGTGTACCGTTTGAAGCTGTTGTTCAAAAGAATACCTTTCTGATCCTGCAAACCCAATCCGACAAAGTAACGGCCATTTTCACCGCCTCCTGAGAAGCCCAGCGAGTGACGAGTAACAGGTGCTGTGCGGGTGATTGCGTCATACCAGTCTGTACCTGCACGGTTCGCCCTGACTACTTGATAGACTGTTCCGGCCGTAGGATCGACATTGTATTTTTTACGCTCCGCAGCCAGATCGACGTTACCGGTAACGCCATACGTTCCACCCACCATCAGGTAATCGGGTATCACAGGCGTTGCGCCTGTACCGAATTGCGGGTGTGTCCAGTTTTTATCGCCCGGCTTCCAACCCGAGTTGCGGAACGCATTCCAGGTCCACTCCGCAAAATCCGTCGGATTCATCATTTTCTGACCGCTGCCCGGGGTCGTAAAACCGACCAGACCGTCGTAGGTAACGCTCAACTTTCTGTTGCGGGTACCTTTCTTGGTTGTATAAACCACCACGCCTCCAGCTGCCCGCGCTCCATAGATAGAAGCCGTGGTTGCATCCTTCAATACAGTGGTCTGGTCGATATCATCCGGGTTAAGGAAATCCGTCGAAGTCACTTGCAATCCGTCCACGACATACAATGGTTCATTATTTTCGAAAGAACCGAAACCGCGTACGCGGATCTGGCTGTTGGTGCCGGGCTGACCGTTCGTTATTACTGTCACCCCCGCCACGCGTCCCTGCAACTGCTGTTCCACGTTTCCAGAAGGGACCGCCGTAAGGTCTTTCGCTTTTACGAGTGATACCGCCCCAGAAGTTTCACGGCGTTTGTCGGTCGTATAACCGGTCACAACCACCTCTTCCAACGCCGCTACGTCGTCTTCCATTTTCACATCGAGCACCGATTGGTTACCCACGGTGATCTCTTTCGTTTTGTAGCCGACAAAGCTAATGACGAGCACGTCTTTGTCTGATCTGACATTTACTGCAAAACGCCCTTCCGCATCTGTGTTCGACCCGAGCTGCGTACCTTTTATCAGAATGGTAGCTCCGGGAATTCCTGTGCCCGCGGGATCTGACACAACGCCAGTCACTCTCCG